>WLKK01000001.1 GCA_009701305.1 Actinomycetota bacterium
ACCAAGATCACAGATATCCAAGCGATCCTGGCGACTCTTTAAATTGGACTAATTGGGGTAAATGACACCGATGTAATTTAGCCCTACGATAGGAACATGGGTGAACCGGTACAAAACAGTGGCGCAAGCGCGCTCACTGAGCTTGAGCTCCAGATTCTGGAGTTTGAGCGGCAATGGTGGCGCTACCCGGGCTCAAAAGAGGCTGCAATCCGTGAACTGTTCTCGATTAGCACCCCTCGTTATTACCAATTATTGAATGCATTGCTGGATAACAGCGCGGCTGAAACCGCTTATCCCACGCTCGTACGGCGCTTACGCCGGTTGCGTGAGAGCCGAACTCAGGCTCGATCCCCGATCGCCCCACTGCACCTCTAGCGGCAACCAAGCCCAATCTCCGTTTGGCCGACTCACCCTTCCTGCCGTAGATTATGCGTTAGCACTCTCCCGATGAGAGTGACAGCCAAGAGCTGTAAATGTGCTTAATTTTGCAAGGAGTAAAAAGTGGCAAAGATCATCGCTTTTAATGAAGAGGCTCGTCGCGGCTTAGAGCGCGGTATGAATGTGCTCGCAGATGCAGTCAAAGTAACACTCGGACCTCGTGGTCGAAATGTAGTGCTTGAGAAAAAATGGGGCGCTCCAACAATCACCAACGATGGCGTTTCAATTGCAAAAGAGATCGAACTTGATGATCCTTACGAAAAAATTGGTGCAGAACTTGTTAAAGAAGTTGCTAAGAAAACTGATGATGTCGCTGGTGATGGAACCACAACAGCAACAGTTCTTGCTCAAGCATTAGTACGCGAAGGTCTTCGCAACGTTGCTGCAGGATCAAATCCAATGGCACTAAAGCGTGGAATTGAAAAAGCAGTAATTGCCGTAACTGATGAGCTAAGCAAAATGGCTAAGAATGTTGAAACCAAAGAACAGATTGCTGCAACTGCGTCTATCTCTGCTGCTGATGCAACTATCGGCGCGATGATTGCTGAAGCAATGGATAAAGTCGGAAAAGAAGGCGTTATCACTGTTGAAGAGAGCAACACATTTGGTTTGGAATTAGAACTAACTGAAGGTATGCGTTTTGATAAAGGTTACATCTCTCCATACTTTGTAACTGATACCGATCGTATGGAAACTGTTCTAGAGGATGCTTACATCTTGATCGCAAACTCAAAGATCACCAACATCAAAGATATGTTGCCAATTCTTGAGAAAGTAATGCAATCAGGAAAGCCACTTGCAATTATCGCTGAAGATGTAGAAGGCGAAGCACTTGCAACTCTTGTGGTAAACAAAATTCGCGGAACTTTCCGCTCAGTCGCTGTTAAAGCTCCAGGATTTGGCGATCGCCGTAAAGCTATGTTGCAAGACATTGCAATCCTTACAGGTGCTCAAGTAGTTTCCGAAGAAGTCGGATTGAAACTCGAAGCAACCACCATGGATCTACTTGGACGTGCCCGCAAGATTGTGGTCACCAAAGATGAGACCACCATTGTTGAAGGCGCCGGAGATGCAGAACAAATCGCAGGACGCGTTGCGCAAATTCGTGCAGAAATTGAAAAGAGCGATTCAGATTATGATCGCGAGAAGTTACAAGAGCGTTTAGCAAAACTTGCTGGTGGAGTTGCAGTAATCAAAGCTGGAGCGGCAACAGAAGTAGAGCTAAAAGAGCGTAAGCACCGCATTGAAGATGCAGTACGAAATGCAAAAGCAGCTGTTGAAGAAGGAATCGTCGCCGGTGGTGGCGTAGCACTTCTACAAGCAGCCAAAGTTGCATTCGCGAAGTTGAAATTAACTGGTGATGAAGCAACTGGTGCAAGAATTGTTGAATTAGCAGTCGAAGCGCCACTAAAGCAGATCGCAATTAACGCCGGCATGGAAGGTGGAGTTGTTGTTGAGAAAGTAAGCCACCTTGAGTCAGGGTTTGGTTTGAATGCGGCAACAGGTGAGTACGTTGACATGATCAAAGCTGGAATTATTGATCCTGCCAAAGTAACTCGTTCTGCGCTTCAAAACGCCGCATCCATTGCAGCGCTGTTCTTAACAACAGAGGCCGTAATTGCTGACAAGCCTGAGCCAAAGAGTGCAGCTCCTGCAGCTCCAGGCGGCGGGGACATGGATTTCTAGATTCAAAATGGAAACAACCACGGATCAACTTTTAAGTAACGCGATCAGATTAGCGCGCGCAGCAGCAATTGATGAGGCACGCGCAAGTGGTCTTCCTTTCGAAGGTGAATTAGTTGGAGAGCACCTAGGTGTAGAAGTTGATGGTGAAAGATTTTTAACACATTTATTTAGAACCGGACTATCTGGATATCGTGATTGGCGTTGGGCTGTAACACTTACTCGCGCTGATGAAAATACAAGTAGTGAGGCAACTGTTTGTGATGTTGTTTTACTTCCTGGTCCAGATGCTTTGCTTGCACCGAAATGGATTCCGTATCACGAAAGAATTCAAGCTGGCGATTTAACACCTGGTGCAATTGTGCCGACCTCTCACGACGATGCGCGTTTAACTCCTGGTTATGCCGCACTTCCTGGTGATGAAGAGTTGGATATGGCGCAATTATTTGAATTGGGGTTAGGAAGAGAGCGAGTGCTTTCCGCATTTGGAAGAGATGCAACAAGTCAACGTTGGTACCGTGGTGATTTTGGACCAGAGGCCCAAATGGCAAAAGCTGCACCACTTCCTTGTGCTGCTTGTGCATTTTTCATTCCAATGGCCGGCTCGATGCGATCCGCATTTGGAGTCTGTGCCAACGAGATTTCACCGGCCGATGGCCATGTAGTTTCGATAGATCATGGGTGTGGTGCCCACTCGCAAGCCCAAGTTATTTAACCCAAGAACGGTATTTGCCCCGACTTAGGGGAAATCGAGCCTAAAAACTGCTTAGCAAGTCCGGCCTATTTCTCGGTAAACTCGGCCCCCTAGCTACTTTCCCAGCTATACCTGAACTGTTGATGGAGATGATGATGCCTACCGGTCGTGTTAAATGGTTTAGCCTAGAAAAAGGCTTTGGTTTCATTGCATCTGAAGAGGGCGATGATGTCTTTCTTCCAGCAACTTCACTTCCTGCGGGAGTAACAAGTGTTAAACCTGGAACACGACTTGAATTTGGCGTGGCCGATGGTCGTCGTGGACCTCAAGCACTTTCAGTAAGCATTCTCGAAGCGCCCCCATCATTAGTAGCGAGTTCAAGAATTAACCCTGATGATTTAGCTGCAATCATTGAAGATGCGATAAAGATTTTAGATCGTGTTGGAAATGGATTGCGTCATGGTCGTCATCCATCAACTAATGAAGCTGAGCGCTTAGGAAAAGTTTTGCGCGGTATTGCAGATCAGATCGAAGCTTAGTTTTAACTTATTTTCGTTTTTTGATTGCCTGCAAACCGTATAAGCCAAGTGCAACACCGATCGCGCTAGTTATCGCCCAATTTCCATATTTGTTATTTGCTAATTGTGAAACAAATGCAGCAGCAAAAATAACTGTCCAGATAGTGATACCAATCTTCACGACCTGTTCATCTTTGAGTTGCATAAGGCTATTGTAGGAGGACATACAGAAATATCCAGAGAAATCCAGAGAAATCCAGAGAATGAGTGGCGAGAAGTTGGCGAAATCTTCCGGAACTTTCCGCTCCTTCAAGCACAGAAATTTTCGGATCTTCTTTATTGCCAGCTTTTTTTCAAATATTGGAACTTGGGTTCAGCGGATTGCCCAAGATTGGTTGGTACTTGAATTAACCCATAATGCATTTCAGTTAGGAATTGTTACTGGTTTGCAATCAATTCCATTTATATTTTTTTCGAGTTTCGGTGGAAAGCTAGCTGATAGGTTCCCAAAACGTAAGTTATTAATTATTGCTAATTCAACTGTTGCATTATGGGCACTAATTCTTGGGGTGCTCGTGATTTCTGGCAATGTGCAGATCTGGCATGTGTACATAATTGCGTTACTACTGGGCGTCTCAAGTTCGATTGAAGCCCCAATTGCACAATCATTTATAACGCAGATAGTTCCGCCTGAAGACATGGCCAATGCGATTAGTTTACGAGCTGTGAATTTTAATTCGGCCAGATTAATCGGACCTGCAATATCTGGATTTATGATCAGCGCATTTGGTACTGGGCCTTCCTTTATCTTTAATTCTTGTTCTTTTGTTTTTATTTTAAGCGCCTTATTTTTTATGAGTACTGGCGGAATCAGAGAACTAAATCCAGAACAAGGTAAAGTTTATATTCGCGAAGCAATTGATTACATAAGAGCGAGGCCTGACTTAAAAGCATTAATGTTGTTAACTTTCTTTTTTGCAACTTTTGGATTCAATCCAGAGCTATTTAGCGCAACAATGGCAACAATGGCTTTTGGTAAAGATGCAAAAGGGTTTGGTCTTTTAGGAAGTTGCATCGCAGTAGGTTCATTATCTGGTTCCTTGCTTGCAACTAAATTGGAGTGGAAGCCGGGCACAAGGCGGGTAATTGCCTGTTCAATTGGTTTTGGAGTTGCGCTAATAATTGGATCTCTCGCGCCTTCATACACTTTGTATGCCATCGCATTACCATTATTTGGTGCAGGAATGCTGACAACTGGAATAGCCGCAAATAGAACCGCTCAACTGGGTAGTGATCCATTAATTCGTGGGCGAGTAATGGGAATCTACTTTACGATTTTTATGGGTGGAACTCCAATAGGTGCGCCGTTTATCGGATGGTTAGCTGAGATCTTTGGACCGAGACAAGCCTTAATAACAGCCGGATTAATTGTAATTGTTGGCTCAATATTTGTTTCTTGGCGTTTTCGAGGTCGACTTGAACCCCCTGAAGATGTTTCCATTGAGGCAACTTTTAATAAATGAATATTAGAGATCAGAATGGATAAAACTTGGTAAACGAATCTATATCTAGTGGATCTCTTCGATCATTCCGTCATAAAAATTTTCGCTTATGGTTTTTTGCTAGTTTCTTTGGAAATATGGGAACGTGGGCGCAGCGGATTGCTCAATATTGGCTAGTTCTTGAATTAACCGATGATGCATTTCAGTTAGGCATTGTTGCCGGATTGCAATCATTTCCATTCATATTTCTTTCGAGTTTCGGTGGAAAACTTGCAGATAGATTTTCGATGCGAAAAATGATCGTCATCGCAAATCTAAGTGCTTCTCTGTTGGCTGCGATACTGGGGACACTTGTGATTTCTGGAAATGTTCAAATTTGGCATGTTTACATAATCGCTACATTGCTTGGTATTTCGAGTGCTATTGAATCGCCAATAACCCAATCTTTCTTAACACAATTAGTTTCACCTGAAGATATCTCTAACTCAATAAGTCTAAGGTCAGTGAATTTTAATACGGCCCGACTATTTGGTCCCGTAGTTTCTGGATTTATGATTAATGCTTTTGGAACGGGACCTTCCTTTTTATTTAATTCTCTCTCATTTGTATTTGTAATTTCGGCTCTGGCATTAATGAAAAAAGAAGATATATCTGAAGTTAATCCACTTAAAGAGAAAGTTTATATAAAAGAGGCGATTGAATACATTAAAGCCAGGCCGGATCTAAAAGCATTACTGTTGGTGGTTTTTTTCTTTGGAACCTTTGCTGCATTGCCAGAACTATTCAGCGCGACAATGGCTACCAAGGTATTTGATAAAAATGCACTGGATTTCGGAATTTTAGGAAGTTGCATTGCGGTTGGTTCTATGTCCGGATCAATACTTGCAACTAAATTTGAGTGGAAACCATCCACTAGAAGCGTGATTCTGTGTACGTGCTGGTGGGGGTTAGCGATAATTATTTCTTCATTAGCCCCAACGTATTATTGGTACGCATTAATCCTTCCCGTTTATGGAGCAATCATGCTAATAACCGGAATTTCAGCACTCAGGACAGCACAGTTGGGAATTGATGCAGCAATCAGGGGACGGATTATGGGGATTTATATTTCAGTTTCTATGGGTGGTGTTGTCTTTGGGGCCCCACTTATTGGCTGGGTCACAGAATTTTTTGGACCTCGGGAGGCGGTGGCCAGCGGAGGAGTCATGACAATAATTGGGTCAACATTTGTATATTTTCGCTACCGTGGCCGACTGGAAGCACCAGAAGATCTATCAATTGGTGCCACACTAGGCAAATAACCATTAGAAATGGTTAGAATTGAATACAATCAAGTAACAGTCAGAAAAAAACTTTGGAGTTGAAATGGCTAACAAGGAACAAAAAAGCAATGCGAACCAGAAAAAGGAACCAAAGCTTTCGCTAAAAGAAAAGCGTTTGAAGAAGCAAGAAAAACAATCCAAGAAGGATTAATTTTCTTAAAGGCCACCAATTGCGATTAGGCCGAGCAGGGAAATAAGAATTACTAAAGAGGTTATGCGACGAGCGCGCGGACTCAACTTTTACGCCATCGCTTTAACAACAAAATCTATTGAATCGGTGAGAGCCGCAACATCTGCTGGGTCAATAGCTGGGAACATGCCAATCCGAAGTTGATTTTTACCCAATTTACGGTAGGACTCGGTATCGACGATTCCGTTTGCGCGCAAGGTTTTGGCAACAGCGTTCGCATCTATTGAGTCATCAAAGTTGATAGTTCCGACAACTTTGGAACGCATTGCTGGATCAACCACAAATGGCGTTGTGTAAGAAGTTTTTTCAGCCCAACCGTACAAAGTTTCTGCAGATTTGGCAGATCGTCCAGTTGAGAATTCAAGTCCACCATTGCTATTCATCCACTCGATTTGCTCTGCAAGCAAAATTAATGTTGCTACAGCAGGAGTGTTGTAAGTTTGATCTAACTTACTATTTTCAATAGCGATTCCAAGATCCAGGATTGCTGGCGTCCATCGCTTTGTTGCCGCAATTTCTTCTACTCTAGCCAAAGCCGCAGGACTCATAATAGAAAGCCAAAGACCTCCATCAGATGCAAATGATTTTTGTGGAGCAAAGTAGTAAGCATCAAATTCACTGGCTTTAACAGTTAATCCGCCGGCAGCACTTGTCGCATCTACGAGAACTAATCCTTCTGCTCCAGCTGGGCGCTTAATATTCATCGCAACGCCAGTGCTGGTTTCATTGTGTGTAAGTGCATAGGCATCAACACCAGCTTCTACAACAGCTTCTGGATGTGAACCAGGATCAGATGAGATCACAGTTGGTTCACCAAGGAAAGGTGCGGATTTAACGCCACTTGCAAATTTAGATGAGAACTCACCAAAAACTAAATGCTGTGATTTTTCTTTGATCAAACAAAAAGTTGCAACATCCCAAAATGCAGTTGATCCGCCATTACCAAGAACTACTTCATAGCCATCTGGCAAATTAAATAAATCTTTCAAACCATTGCGCACGCGGCCAACAACATTTTTCACGGCAGGTTGGCGATGTGAAGTTCCTAAAATAGATGAGCCACTGGCGGCTAATGCGGCAAGTGCTTCTGGGCGAATTTTTGAAGGTCCGCAACCAAAACGTCCATCTTTTGGTTTGAGATTGCTTGGGATAATTATTTCGTTGGCCATGTCATAAGCCTACCGATGAATTGTTATGGGGCGAGACGAGTTAATTGCCACATTCTGTTTTCATCCGATGTGTAGCGCAGCCGATCGTGGAGCCGTGAGTAACGGCCTTGCCAAAATTCAATTGAGTGGGGTACAACACAGTAACCGCCCCAATTTGGTGGAAGCGGCACAGTGCTGCCCTCTGGATATTTCGCGGCGATTTTATCCCAAGTTTTCTGCAAGCTATCCCGGCCAGAAATTACTTCGGATTGGTTACTCGCCCATGCGCCAATTTTGCTAGACCATGGTCGAGTAGCAAAATAATCCGCAGATTCAGCATTGCTAACTTTTGTTGCACTACCCAAAACAATGACCTGTCGCTCCATTGGAAACCATGGGAAAGTCAGAGAGACATTTTGATTTTGGCTGATCTCTTTACCCTTGTCTGATTCGTAATTCGAGTAAAAAACAAAACCGTTTTCGCTGACCTCTTTAAGCAGCACTGTCCGGGCCTTAGGTTGATCGCCAGAGATAGTTCCGAGCACCATGGCATTTGCTTCCACCACATATGGGTTCTCAGCGGCGGCTGTGAGCCAGATCTCAAATTGAGTTACTGGATTTGGATTGGCGTCACTCTCACTTAGCCCTAATTCACCGTACGAGCGGCGCATCGCCCTGATTTCATCCCGATCCATTGGAGTATTAGAGCAGGTGGCCGCCCCCATAGCGAGTCGAGAAGTGCTGGCTAAATTTATGAATAGTTGGGTAAGAGGGGCAGAATAAGCGAGTGGGCTAGAACAGAATGGCTCAACCCGAGCAAGTTTGCCGGTGACTTTTATTTAAGGGGTTAAGGAATCTCATGAGCGAATTCAAACCAGGTCTTGAAGGTGTTATTGCATTTGAATCAGAGATTGCTGAACCTGACAAAGAAGGAAGTGCGCTGCGCTACCGCGGTGTTGATATTGAAGATTTAGTTGGTCGCGTTACTTTTGGAAACGCTTGGGGCTTACTAGTTGACGATGAATTTAATCCAGGTCTTCCACCAGCTGAACCATTTCCACTGCCAGTTCACTCTGGTGACGTGCGTGTAGATGTGCAATCAGCAATTGCAATGTTGGCACCAGCCTGGGGATTTAAACCACTTTTAGATATTACGGATGAAGAAGCTCGTAGCAACCTTGCTCGCGCATCTGTAATGGTTTTGTCATACGTTGCACAATCCGCTCGTGGAACTTGGCAACCAATGATTCCGCAATCTGAAGTTGATAAAGCGCACACAGTTGTCGAGCGCATGATGATTCGTTGGCGCGGTGAACCAGATCCAAAACATGTACGAGCAATTGATGCATATTTTGTTTCTGCAGCCGAACACGGAATGAATGCTTCTACATTTACAGCTCGTGTTATTGCTTCAACCGGTGCTGATGTTGCCGCCGCTCTGTCAGGTGCGATTGGTGCGATGTCAGGCCCACTACATGGAGGTGCACCTTCACGTGTGTTGCATATGATTGAAGGCGTAGAGAAAACTGGCGATGCACGTAAATATGTAAAAGATTTAATGGATCGCGGCGAACGTTTAATGGGATTTGGTCATCGGGTTTACCGCGCAGAAGATCCACGTGCACGTACTTTGCGCCGCACCGCTGAAGAGTTAGGTGCTCCTCGTTACCAAGTAGCTCTCGCACTTGAGGAAGCAGCGCTCGCCGAACTTAAAGAACGTCATCCAGATCGAGTACTTGCAACCAACGTTGAATTTTGGGCCGCGATCGTCCTTGATTTTGCTGAAGTTCCAGGACCGCTATTTACTTCAATGTTTACTGCAGCACGTACCGCTGGATGGAGTGCGCATATTCTTGAACAAAAGCGAACTGGTCGCTTGGTGCGTCCATCAGCTACTTACATCGGTAAAGCTCCTCGCAGACCAGAAGATGTAAAAGGCTGGGATCAAAGCGTAATTTCTTTGCACGCCTAAGGGATATTTAAGCTAATGCCAAAAACTTCAATATTTTGGTTTCGGCGCGATTTGCGCATCTCTGATAATCCTGCGCTATTAGCAGCATTAGCTGAAGGCGATGAAGTTTTACCGATTTTTATTGTAGATCAAGCAATTTCAGATCGCGCAGGTGAATTTAGGCGCTCTTATTTAGCAAGTGCGTTGAAACATTTGGACAAAACTCTTGCTGGAAATTTACAAGTTTTTGAAGGCGACGCTGTGGGAATTTTACAAAAGCTTACAAAGAAATACAACGCAACTTCAATTCATTGCGCAAAACAGTATGCACCTTACGGGATCGCATTAGAGAAAAGAATTTCCGAAAGTGGAATTGAATTGCAATTTACTGGTTGTGATTATGCGGTTGATCCTGGAAAAGTTCGTAAACCTGACGGCACTCCTTACAAGGTTTACACTCCATTTTTTAAGGCATGGAGTGTTGTAGGTTGGGAACGGCCATACAACTCACCTAAGTCTCCTAATTGGGTGAGTGTAAAAGATGCAAAACGATATTTTCCGGATTGGGATCTAGCAAAAAACACGAAAACTTTTGAAGTTGGCACAGATGTCGCACTAGAAAAATGGAATCAATTTTTTAAAGGACCGATAAATTCTTACAACCATAATCGAAATTTTCCGGGGATCAGCGGAACAAGTGGAATGAGTCCGCATTTACGTTGGGGTGAGGTACATCCAAGAACTTTGTTAGCCAATTTGAACAATAGTGCTGACCAAGAGGTATACCGCAAAGAGATCGCCTGGCGGGAATTTTATGCTGATGTTCTACACCACAATCCACATACATCTCGTGAATATTTAAATCCACAATTTACCAAAATGCGCTATGACAAACCTGGTAAGAAATTTGATGCCTGGTGTGAAGGTAAAACTGGATTTCCTTTTGTAGATGCAGGAATGAGACAACTTATACAAACGGGATGGATGCATAATCGGGTACGAATGGTTGTTGCTTCTTTTCTAGCTAAGGATTTACATATCGAATGGCAACATGGGGCAAATTTCTTTATGCAATATTTGATTGATAATGATGTCGCCTCGAATTCGCATGGATGGCAATGGACTGCAGGTTGCGGAACTGATGCCTCTCCGTATTACCGAATCTTCAACCCCATTGAACAGGGCAAAAGATTTGATCCTGAAGGTGAGTACATTAGAAAATATGTGCCCGAACTTGCTCACCTAAGAGGTTCAGATATCCATGAACCTTGGCTATATCTTGATGGATATTCGGGAGGTTATGTTGAGCGAATGGTGGATCACGCAGCGGAAAGAATTGAATCCCTCGCTCGACTAGAAGAAATTAAGGTTAGCGCGCACTTTTAGCTTTATACATCGCTTCATCTGCAGCTCGGATCAAATCAATCCCGACCGTTTTTTCGGCTACCCCAATACTCACAGATAGATATCTTGGAACTTGGTCTACATAAATTGGAGAGGTAAGGGAAAGTTCTAGACGTTTTGAAATCTCTGCAGCTTCTTGGAAATCTGCATGAACTAAAACTCCAAATTCATCCCCACCAAGTCTTGCCAGAAAAGCATTGCTTGGAAGTACTTGTTCAAAGCGACGAGCAACCTCTCTTAGTACAGCGTCGCCAGCATCATGTCCGAAGTCATCATTAATTTCCTTAAAAGAATCTAGATCTAATAGCAACATGCAATGAGTGGGACCGAATTCGGCATCATTCAATTTAGCAAGAAGTGATCTTCTATTTGCAATTCCGGTTAGCTCATCGGTACGCGCCAACTTATGTTCTTCGTCAAGATTTTGGGAATGTTTTAATGCGATCGACATACGTAAGAAAGCCATGATTAGAGCAAGAACTGCGGGGATAACGGCAAATTTTGAAAGAGAATCTGACCAAATAGTTAATGAACCAAGCGTCAAGAAACTCAGGAAAATCGCGAGAAATATCATTTTTTGATTAAAGAGGTGGTTTTCACTTTCTTTTTTAGAATCACGATCATGATGCAGAGATATAAGAATTAAGGCAAATATCCAACCACTCTCTATCCATGAGCCTAGTGAGTAATCTTCATTAGCTGATATCCAAAAGAATTTTATATCTGTTATGGTGAAAGCAAGAAAACCAAATCCTTGCAAAATATTTACTAGTGAAATTTTATGCTTAGAAAAAATGGTAATTACAAGTGCACATAAAATTACATCAGAGATTGGATAGAAATTGTTTAATATATTGCGCAGGTTTATTGAGCCTTCAAGATCTGGAATCGGCTTGAGTGCAAAAGCTGTCAAAAATGATGAGATACCAAGAGCGATAATTGCTGCATCTATAAATTGAATTTTTGATTTAGGGCTGCTGTTAGAGAGTTTAAGGAAGTGAATTATTAGAAATGGAAAAAATAGTACATAGCCAAGGTCAAGAATTATTGGGGCAGCAGCCACGCTGTTCAATGCGAACCAGCTTGACGCGGCGCTGCTTAACCCCCAGCAAGCAAAACCAACACTGAGGAGAACCTCAGCTTCCACTAACAATGTCACGGCCAAAGCAAAAACAATCAGGTTATAAATTAGTAAATCCCAAAAAAAGGAAGGCTGGGGAGAAATTATTCTTTCGAAGGCATGCGCGGCTAGGAACCCGATGCAAGCACCTCGAACAGATAACCGCATGAGTTAAAGGTAAATCTAATTGACTAGATTGAGAAGGCCTGAATGGACAGATGACCCTTTTTGGGGATAATTACGACATGGGAATGGAAATCAGTCGTAGAGGATTTATTTGTGGCGGATTGGCAACTGCTGCTGGAGTTGCAATTTCTGGCCCTTCGGCTGAAGCTGCCGGTGGCATAAAAATTTTACGAGACGGACGTGTTGAAGTTGAGCTTTCAAAATTTAAAGTTTTTGCAAAGATAGGTGGCGCACTTGTAGTTGGGAATGTAAAGGATGTCCCAACAGCTTTAGTACGTACTGGCAAAAACTCTTATCAAGGATTAGATCTGCGCTGCACTCATCAACAAGTAACATCAAAATTGGTGTCAGGTACCTTTAAATGTCCAGCGCACGGATCAGAGTTTACAAAAATGGGTGCGGTAAAAATTGGCCCAGCTCAAACTGGATTAAATAAAATTAATACAGAAGTTGTCGGTAAAACGGTAATTCTTGGTTAAGTTATAAACCAGGAGTACAAGCTAGATCGCGAACCTGCTTGTTCATTTTGCTCAAAGTGTTGTAGGTATTAATGATTGTGTCATAGAGATTTAAGCCATCTTTTTTCGCTTGAGCTAACATTTCGCGATCAGCGACGCTTAGAGTCTGATCAGATTCAGTTGCTGCTGTCTGAGCTAAAAATACGCCCCTTTTAATTTTCTCCTCAGTCAATTGTGTAGTGCCTTTGTTGTAAGCTGCATTTGAGGTTAAGCAATCTGCAACCACCCAAGTATTTTTTGCATTTACAACAATCGGATTTTTTGAACACACATATGACTTGCCACCAATTTTAGCTTTTGCGTTAGCGGTTTTGCAGGCCGCCCCAGATTTGTTAGCAGCTTGAGCGGGAGAAACGACCCCACCGATTAGAAGTACGGTAAGTGCGATAGCTAACCCGTTACGTTTGATCATGAGCCAACCTTAACTTGAGAGCCCACTAAATCGCTGGATATTCAAGTGAACTTCCTGTGAGTCTGGATTTTGCGTACTAATTTGCGGGGTAAATGTCGGGCTATAAAAACTATAACTCGATACTGCTTCCCTGAGATCACTACGGCATCGCCGCGACGAGCACCCTCCCAACCTGCTTTAGCCACCTCTGCGGCTTTTTCCCATAAAAATTCCGGCACTGCACCCATCTTCATTCCACCACGTTGATGAAATTCGGTGTGGGTAAATCCAGGCGCAAGTGAGGTAACTGTGATTCCATCCTTAGCTAAATCCGCATTTAGATACTCAGAAAAAACATTTACCCAGGCTTTTGCCGCGCTATAAGTACTTCCAGTTAGCCATCCGGCAACACTACCGACATTAATAATGTAACCACTTTTTGCATTTCGCATATTTGGAAGTGCTGCGTGAGTTAACCGTAAAATCGCAGTTACTAATACATTTAGCAAATCAACCTCTGCTGCAGAAGTATGGTTAATAAACCTGCCTTTTAGGCCATATCCAGCATTGTTGATCAGCACACCTACGGCCAGAGATGGATTTGAAGATAGCAGGCGTTTTTCTACTAGAACAATTTCGTTTTCAACCGATAGGTCTGCAACAATTATTTCAGTTATAACTCCAAATTCTTGCTCTAACTCTTCAGCGGATTTCTTTAATCGAATCTCATCGCGGGCAACAAGAATGATGTTGTAATGCTCTTTAGCTAAAAGTTTTGTAAATTCCGCCCCAATGCCTGATGTAGCTCCAGTTACCAATGCCCACATAATTTAATCTTACGAGATTTTTTCGAGCGCTGCGGTAAATAATCTGCTGAAGGGTAGTTACATTTATGAGTGGTTGGTGTAGGTTTTTTATATGAAAATAACCAAGATTGAATGCCACGTTCTCTTAGACCCAGAATATGACCCAGCCGCAACTAGTTCGGCTCAGGATGATCTTGTTGTAGAAGTACATACCGATGAGGGGATTGTTGGCATTGGTGAAACGGATCTAAATCCATGGATCGCGCGGGAGTGCATTGAGGCACCTGGTACGCACACTATGGATCAAGGTCTTGGTTCTATGTTAATTGGGGAAAACCCATTAGAGATCGAAAAACTTTGGTGGAAGGCATATCAAGCAACCGCAATGACTGGAAGACGTGGTGCATTAATTAATGCACTCGGTGCAATAGATATGGCGCTTTGGGATATTGCTGGCAAAGCGGCCGATAAACCAGTTTGGCAATTATTAGGTGAAAAATCCCGCGAACATCTTGGTGCTTATGCTTCTTTGCAACCCGAGGTTGGATCTTTTGATGCTTACATAACATCAATGGTTAAGTGGGCTCACTCTGCAAAAGAGATGGGTTTTCGCGCAGCGAAATTAGAAACAACTTTTTCTGGACCGTATGCAAATATGGGAATCAGAGAAGATGATGAAAAAATGACTGAAGTTATTAGGGCAGTACGAAATGCGGTAGGTCCAGATTTCACGCTGATGGTGGATGTTCAATATGCATTTGATTCTGTTGACCGCGCAATAAAGACAATTAACACTTGGCAAGAGTTTGATTTGTTTTTTGTAGAAACCCCACTTTGGGTAGATGATCTTGAAGGATTAGCAAAACTAGTTGCGGCAACTCCAATAAAGATTGCATCAGGGGAGTGGTTAAGTACACGTTATGAATTTTCTGATTTGATTAAGTATGGAAATGTTGGCGTAGTACAACCAGATATTGGTCGAGTTGGTGGATTGTCAGAAGCACGAAATGTTTGCGACATGGCAAAAGCCAATAACAAGATCGTGGTTCCGCATCTTTGGAAAACTGGAATTTCAGTCGCAGCTGCTGCGCATTTGGCTACCGTGACTCCACATATGCCATTTTTTGAGTTTTTACCACCTGCGTTATGTGAATCACGACTCCGTAAAGAGTTGGTAGTTGATGAGGTCACCATGGTGGATGGAAAAGTTACGATTCCACAACGGCCTGGCCTTGGAATTGAATTAAACCGCGATGCACTTGAGTTGTTTAAAGATGCTGCACGAAGGATCAGAGCCTAAAGAGTAAACTCTGTTTATAGGTTTATAGCTCTTTTGATCAGGTCCTCGTAGCTCAGTTGGATAGAGCGATCGCCTCCTAAGCGGTAGGTCACCAGTTCGATTCTGGTCGAGGACACCACTAAAGATTCCGACACTAAGAAAAAACTACGGTACGCGCCCCAACTAGAAATACTCGATCTTCAGCATATAAACGAACAGCTTTTGCAAGAACTCGTCTTTCGATATCACGGCCTATTGCAACTAAATCTTCCGGAGTTGCAGAGTGGGAAACATGTGTGATGTCTTGCTCGATTATTGGACCTTCATCTAAATCTTCAGTTACAAAGTGCGCAGTTGCACCAATAATTTTTACACCACGTGCGTGAGCCTGGTGATAAGGCTTGGCACCTTTAAATCCAGGAAGAAATGAATGATGGATATTTATTATATGGCCGGTAAATTTTCGGCAAAAATCAGCGGAGAGAATTTGCATGTACCTGGCAAGTACAACCACATCGATTTGATGCTTCTCGATTCTTTCAATCAATTGCGCTTCTTGCTCTTTTTTAGTGGCCGCTGCAACTGGAAGGTATTCAAAAGCAATTCCATGGGACTCAACAAGTGGGCGCAGCTCTTCGTGATTAGAAACAACTAGCGGAATATCAACTGGAAGTTCGCCAAGATCACGTAAGTAAAGTAAATCTCGCAAACAATGGCTTTCCTTAGTCACCAGAATTAGCGCACGTTTACGATTTTCAAATGGTCTGATCTCTAAAGTCGGGGAAAATCGGCTTAACTCCTTGCCTAAAATTTCTTTTGCTGTTGAAAGATTTTCTGCTGTGGTAAATCGAGTACGCATACAAAATAACCCAGTTACCGGATCGGTAAATTGTTGGTTTTCAATAATATTTCCGTTTGAATTCAAGACTGCTGTGGTCATCGCATGGACAATGCCAGGCCGATCAATACAGGTCAAAGTAGCCAATAAATCAATTGTGGACATGCCCTTAAGTCTATTGCATCCCCTGTATCTGCTGAATTCTTAATGTGAGATGGTGAAGCGTTTTAACTGCTTGGGAGCCCACCAATTGGCGTTCCCAAAGAGCCTCATTAAAGCTGGCACAAGCAATCCACGAACAACAGTGGCATCAAGCAAGATTGCAAATGCGACGCCAAAGCCAAGCATTTTAATTGAAGTTACCCCACCAAGCACAAAGGCACCAAATACAACCGCTAGCACAAATGCCGCCGCAGTAATAATTCGTGCAGATCTTTGCAAACCAATTGCTACGGCGTCAGCATTTGATTTCCCAGCCTCGTACTCTTCTTTTATGCGAGAAATAAGAAATACTTCATAATCCATCGATAAACCAAAAGTAGTTACTGCAATCAAAATTACCGAACCTGTATCTAATGTTCCAGTTACTGTAAATCCGCCAAATAGGTTTGCAAGATGACCATCAATAAAGATCCATGTTATAACGCCTAATGTAGCTCCAAGTGAAAGCATGTTAAGCAAGACAGCTTTTAGTGGCAATAGTAGAGATCCGGTAAATATAAATAAAAGTAAAAAAACAGAGATCGAAATCCAAAGTAGCGCCCATGGAAGTGCGTCGGCTATTCCTTGTTGAGTGTCTGTGTAATCAGCGGCCGCCCCACCAATTAATGTTCCAACAGGTGCTGGAATTTCGCGCAATTTATCAATAAGAGCTTCCGCAGGTAATGAGCGCGGAGCCATGGAATGGATTGCGGTAAAGCGTAATATTTTTCCTGATGTAACTGCGTCAGTCAGGTACAAAATTCCCTCGGTAGAACCTATTTCCGCTTGATATAACTTGAGCTCGGCACTACCAAGAAACTTTGTTCCATCCTCAATCACAAATTCAACTGGAACCGATTCACGGCCAGGAAATCTTTCACCTACAACTCGAGCTGATTCGGCGGCTGGATGGTTCTTCGGAAGAACTTGTGAATCCACTTGTCCGAAAGCAATATCTTTTATAGGAGCAGCAAAAATTCCCAACCCAATTAGAGTTAAAACCAAAACCGCAACTGGTCGCCGCATTACAAAATGTGCAGTATTTGCCCAGCCGCCATGCTCCTTTGGAGTTATTGCGCTTTTCCGAACAGCGTATTTGTCAATTCGATTTCCTAAAAGAGCGAGCATTGCTGGAAGGGGAATAAGCGCACCAATTACCGCCATAGCAACTACTGTGATTCCGGCGTATCCAAAAGATTTTAAAAAGTACAAGGGGAAAATTAACATCGATCCCAAAGTCATCATGATTGTTAGGCCTGAGAAAAATACCGTTCTTCCTGCTGTTGCAACAGTTTTAATCACTGCATCATTTACTGATAATCCTCGATGTAATTCTTCACGAAATCTATTCACAATCAGGAGTGAGTAATCAATTCCAAGACCGAGACCAAGCCCAGTTATTAAATTTATGGCAAAAATACTTACATCTGTAAGCAATGAGATCAGAAATATCACAAAAAATGAACCAAGTATTGCGCTAACCCCTACAACCAATGGAGTAGCTGAGGCGACCAATCCTCCAAAAATAAAGAGCAAAAGCAAAAATGTTAGTGGTATTGCGATCGCTTCAGATTTTGCTAAGTCCTTACTAATTTGACCATTAATTGCGTGTCCTGCGACGCCAGTACCGGTGGCGTACAAAGTCAGAGAGCGATATTTATTTCCATAAGTTTTTGTAACTACTCCTGCGACCTTACTTAATACGTCAAAATCGGATTTAGTAGCATAAATAAAAATGTAAGCTGCTTTTCCATCAGTGCTTTTAAGTTGTGGAGCTTTCGAATCCCAGTAAGAGAATGTTTTACTAATATTTTGCATTTGTCGTAATTCAGATGTCAATGCAATTACATCAGAAATAACAGTTGGATCATCAACACTTCGCGATCCGGAATCGACTATAAGAACAACGGCAGGATCTTCAATATCAAAATTCTCTTGGAGGTATTTGTAAGCTTTTGCTGATTCGCTCTTTGGGTTTGTATATCCACCGCTATCTAACCTGCCAAAAGCAAGAGAGCCAATAACACCTGCAGATATAAAAATAATTAGAAAAATAGCCAGGATCCTGGATTTACGATGAACTATTACTCGCCCAAGACGCTCAAACATGGTTAAATCCTAATGTGGAAAACCAAGGCGTCGAACCAACCAAGAAAAACGTTGAAAAAAATCCGCTTGCTAAACCAGAGTTTGTTGATCCATCAGAGGAGCGAGCAAGAGATGAGGAGATCCGAAGAGAGGTGCCTCCCCATCACTCATGATCACTCATGATCATTTATGAGTTTCAGGGAGCAATAGAAAATCTAGTTCGCCCTCTCGTCTGGCCTGGACAATAGCTAACACATCTTTTTCCTGAACTGCCAGCAATGCCCGCACATCTTGATTTTGAGGAATACTTTTAATAACTCTTAAATTGCGAGCAAGAGTCCAAGATTTTGCAGATACATCATCATCAATAATATTTTGCTGCACATTAGTTGCAATTAAATCTATTCGGTCTTGTGGATGTAAGATATTTTCAGCGCCAGATAAAATCAAGGAAATTCCAACCTCGCCGGTGTGTAGTACAGGAACCGTAATTTGTACTTTTGAAGCATCTGGGCGATAAAAAAGAGTTACTCCAATAATTACCGTAAGCCCAGTAGCAAGTATTAATCTCCGACGTATCGAAAATAATGCAAAAACCCTTTTAATCTTTTCAATATCTTGTGAAGGAATGATTCTTTTGAGATTAAGTAGATTAATTAGCATCGCGTAAATCTGGCAGAGATTTAAAGAATAATAATTTTCTTACTTAGTGCCTGTGGATGGTGCGGTCGGAGTGGATGCTGGTGCGGGCGTAGATGGGGTAGAGGGGGTAGGTGCTGATGTAGCCGCAGGTGTTGACGAAGCCGGAGGTGGTGAACTAGAGGTTGCCGCACCACGTGAATCGGTGCGATAGAAGCCAGAGCCTTTGAAGACAACGCCAACTGATGAGAAAACTTTGCGAACGATGCCATTGCACTCAGGACAGGTTGGAACTGTTGAATCTGTGAAGGCTTGCGTCACTTCAAAAGAGTGTTCGCACTCGGTGCAGATATATTGGTATGTAGGCACAGCCACCTCCTGTCAGTGCAGAGTTTAGGGAAGTGGCACGATTGGGGCTAATTGAGGGGGGTTATGAAGAAATTTAAGTTGATCTTTTCCGTTTTATTGCTCATGATCTTCACTCATGCGAACCCAAATCTGGCTACAGCAGCAGAACTGACCTCCTCATCGCCGGCGGCTGGATCCTCCATAACTTCGGCTCCAAGTGTCGCAACAATTACTTTTTCAAATTCCATCGGAGATGTCGGAAATTCAGTAACTGTGATTGCGCCCAATGGAGATCGCGTCGATGATGGCTCACTCCAAATTGCAGATACTCAAATTTTAGTTGGGCTAAAACCATTAAATATTGGTGGCGAGTATGCAGTTGAGTATGAGGTTGTTACAAGTGAAGGTGAAACTTTAATTGGTCAATACAAATTTACTTTTGTTGCCCCAGCGGTTCTGGCAACTCCCGCCCCAGAGAGTAGCGAATCTCCCACGCCTGATTTAAATAAAGAGACTGACTCATCTAGGACAACTGATTTTTTTATGATCGGATTATTAGCTTTATCAATTTTAGTTCTGGTTTTGATTTCTAGATCATTACGAAAGCCAAAGAAAAAGAAACGCAAGAAGTGAAAACTGAAGAAATAAATTTGATATTACATTTTTTAGCTAAATTTATAACGCTTTCCTCTTTCATTACCTTAATTGGAATTTTAGTGGGGCTTGCATTTTTGGCCCCAGAAAATAAAGGTTGTTTTGAACCGTCTCGCCTACAAAAATTTCTTGCACCAGTTTCACTTGCTTGGCTGCTTAGCAGTATTTTCTTCCTCATGTCAGAAGTGGCATTTATTTTAAATACTCCTATTTCTGAAGTTATTGATGGCAACATTTTGCGATCTTTTATAACGCAAACAACCTTAGGTAAACTTTTTGAGATTCAAATCGTTGCCGCATTGGTATGTGCATTTGCCGCTGTCCGAGTTAAGAAAACAGGCGGTGCAGTATTTTTGATTTTTATTGCGTGGATTGGTGGATTAGCGCCCTATTTAGAAAGCCATGGCAGCGGTGCTGGTAACCATATGCTGGCAATCGGCTTAGTAATAGTGCATGTGGCTGCAATTTCTTTATGGTTTGGTGGAGTTGTTGCACTTTTCTTAATGTCAAAGAGTGACCGTGAAATTGCGCGAAAAAGATTTACCCCTTTGGCGCTGTGGTGTGTTTCTGCTATCGCATTAACCGGAGTTGTTAACGCTTTTATACGAATTGAAAGTTTTGCAAATATCAGATCTGATTATGGAGTTTTGGTAATTCTAAAAACTGGCATCTTTATATTTGTCCTTGCTCTTGCAGCTTATAGTAGGAAAAAACTTGGGGAGCAAAATTTTACAAAACAGCTAATCCAAGAGTTGATTTTACTTACAACTGTTTTGGTCTTAGGAGTTTTTCTAGGTCAAGGAGAACCTCCAGCACATAGTTCAGCTGATGTAGTTGAAGCGATCGGCATAAAAATGCCTGAGAGCCCCACACTTTCTAGATTACTTTTTGAATATGAGCCAGATGGTTTATTCCTTGCACTTTTAATTCTTGCAGTAGCGCTCTACGTAAAAGGAGTAATGATTTTAAGTAAACGTGGAGATAAATGGCCTATCGGACGTACTGTCGCTTTTGCTTTGGGAATTACTGCCATTGATTACGCAGTCAATGGTGGGTTGGGTGTATATGCACAAGTTGCATTTTCATTTCACATGATTTCACATATGGTTTTAGCAACACTTGCTCCAATTGGAATTGTTTTAGGAGCACCAATTACATTGGCATTACGTACATTGCCGATTGGGCGTACTCAAGATGAGAGAGGCGTGAGGGGTTACGCTATTGCAATTCTGCATTCAAGATATTCGAGCATAATTACTCATCCGGTGAGTGCCCTAATTATTTTTGAGGCTTCACTCTTTGCACTTTATTTTACAAATTTATTTAATTGGCTTATGAGTTATCACTTTGGTCATTTTTTTATGGGGTTACATTTCCTTCTATCAGGAATTTTACTATTTTTTGTAATCATCGGAGTTGATCCAACCCCACAAAAAAGCCCATTCATTTTTCGGATAGTAATTCTTTTTGTGGCAATCAGTATTCATGCATTTTTCTCTGTCGCACTGATATCTTCATCACAATTAGTTGATGGCGGGTACTTTGCCGAAATCGCCAGGCCGTGGTGGCCAGATTTCTTGGCGGATCAAAAGATGGGCGCTTCCATTGGGTGGGCAATGGGCGAGATTCCAATTTTGCTGGCGCTGATCGCCACTTTCTTGCAATGGATCCGAGCCGATGAACGAGATGCCAAGCGGATTGAACGTAACTCAAACCGGGCTCGCCAATTTGGGGAACCGGATGAATTAGATAAGTACAACCAGTACCTCTCAGGATTAAATCAAAGGAATGGTTCACCAGACAAGACAGATAAGGAAGCTAATAATTAGTGGAGTAGCGCTGTTCCTAAATCTCTGCGTTAATTAACCCATGGACGCGCTTTTTCAATTACCTGATGAGTACATCTCTTTACGTAAATCTGTACGAGCACTAGCCGAAGAAAAGATTGCCCCATTTGCTCGAGAAGTTGATGAAGATGCAAGATTTCCAGAAGAAGCGGCAATAGCGCTATCTGCAAATAAATTATCAGCGGCTCATGTCCCTGAAGAGTTCGGTGGTGAAGGTGCTGATGCTTTAGCCGTTGTGCTAATCATTGAAGAAGTTGCTCGGGTTTGTGGTTCGTCCTCACTCATACCTGCAGTAAATAAATTAGGATCACTACCATTGATATTGGCTGGTAATAAAGATCAAAAAGAGCGATGGCTACGCCCGCTAGCAAGTGGTAAAGGTTTTTCTTACTGCCTATCCGAGTCAGAGGCGGGATCAGATGCCTCCGCATTAAAGACAAAAGCAGTGCGCTCTGGAGATAAATGGATTCTTTCAGGAAGTAAAAAATGGATTTCAAATGCAGGCGAGTCTGAGTTTTATACAGTTTTAGCAGTAACCGACCCTGAAAAAGGTAGTAAAGGAATTAGCGCTTTTATAGTTGAGAAAAACGATAAAGGGATTTCTTTTGGTGCACACGAAAAGAAAATGGGGTTTAGAGGTTCTCCAACTCGTGAGGTTTATTTTGATCAAGTTGAATTAGCAAATGATCGAATGTTAGGCGTTGAAGGTACTGGATTTGCCCTGGCTATGAAAACATTGGACCACACTCGAATCACAATTGCTGCGCAAGCAATAGGCCTAGCTCAAGGCGCATTTGATGTGGCAAATAAATATTCACATGAACGTAAGCAATTCGGTAAAGAAATTTTTGATTTTCAAGCGATTCAATTTATGTTAGCGGATATGGCAATGAAAATCGAAGCAGCACGCCAATTAACTTATGCCGCTGCCGTTAAGAGCGAAAATGAAAGTTCTGACTTAACTTTTTATTCAGCGGCTTGTAAATGTTTAGCATCGGACACTGCCATGCAGGTCACCACAGATGCTGTTCAAATTCTTGGTGGTTATGGATATGTATCTGATTATCCAGTAGAGCGCATGATGCGAGATGCAAAGCTGACTCAAATTTATGAAGGTACGAATCAAGTACAACGGATAATTATTGCGCGAAATCTTGTGTGATTAAATAAAGCGAATTATTTTAGTAGGTGTAACAACAGCGTTAACTTTTTGATCGTGAATTTCTTGTGGCAACTTACCTTCAAAAATTTCACCATCATGCAATAGGCAGACTTTCCAACCTGAGTTCAATTTGAGAGCTCGATCATATGAACCACCACCTTGGCCAATTCTCGTTCCGCTCTCATCAACGCTTAATGCCGGCACAACAACAATTTGGGCCAAAGAAATTCCAGTAATTCCGAAATTTTTGCCGGTTTTGGAATCTATCCACTCCAAAGAATTGTCCTCGAGTAAATGTGGCAGAAGTACTTGAACCCCACGGCCGAGAAGAGTGGAGTTAAAACCTTGAGTTGATGGCTCATTTCCGTAAGAGGTGTAGGAGGCGACCACTTTTATAGGTTTTTTAAGTTTTAAATGATCAAATTCAACTTGTTCAAGCAGTAATGAACTTGCTCGCTCCTCGCCTTCAGGGGCTAATTTTCGCAAGTTGCGCAGCACACGCCGAGTCTGACTCTTTTCTTCCACGTGATCAGCGTAGGGTGTGATCACTATGGGATCTAGCGTATTTAAGGCAGTTATTCCGGCGGCCGGTCTGGGCACTCGTTTTTTGCCAGCGACCAAGTCGATCCCAAAAGAGATGCTCCCGATTGTTGATAAGCCGGCGATTCAATATGTAGTCGAAGAGGCCATTCGTGCAGGTTTAAGTGATGTGTTATTAATTACTGGAAGAAATAAAGGTGCCCTTGAAGATCATTTTGATCGAGCTATTGAACTTGAGGCAACATTAGAAAATCGTGGCGATGTTGAAAAGTTGGCAGCAGTTAAGCAAATAACTGAACTCGGTAAAATCCATTATGTGCGTCAAGGAGATCCGCTCGGACTCGGTCATGCTGTTCTCACAGCCGCTAATCATGTTGGCAATGAAACTTTCGTAGTTTTACTTGGTGATGACTTAATCGCTGAACAAGATAACTTATTAGGTGAAATGCTTGAGGTACATAAAAAATTTGGAGGAAGCGTCATTGCTTTGATGGAAGTTCCTGATTCTCAAGTTTCGCTATACGGCATCGCATCAGTCAAAAAAACTGACTCACCTAATATTGTTGAGATTCTAGATTTAGTTGAGAAGCCTAATGTCGAGAATGCTCCATCAAATTTTGCAATCATTGGCAGATATGTATTAGATCCTGCAATTTTCAAAGTATTGGAAAAAACGCAAGCCGGTCGTGGTGGCGAGATTCAATTAACTGATGCAATTCGTGAACTGGTGGTAAATGAGAAATTAGGTGGACCGGTTCATGGAGTTATTTTTTCAGGACGACGTTATGACACGGGCGACCGTGTTAGTTATTTAAAAACAGTAGTTGAATTAGCAAGTGAAAGAGCAGATGTTGGCGGAGAGTTCACTATGTGGTTGAAAAACTTTGTTGGGAATTTGAATGGAAAACGTTGAAAGTTATTTAAAGCAACTCTTATTACTGGCCCAACCATTGGCACCGCTAGATTTACCACTATTAGATGCACATGGTGCAACTCTTGCTTCAGATATTGAAGTAGGCACTCGCCGGGTATTAACAGGTGGAAGTCGAATTAGATCTACACATATTGGAATAGCGGCTTCTGTTGGCCTAGATCATCTGCCCACACACCCACATCCTCGTGTCGTAGTGATTTCAGCAGGTGGAGATTTGACTGAACCGGGCGAGCAACTTGAAACTGCTCATTTTTATGAGGTTAACTCTTGGTTATTAACCACATCAGTTCGAGAGGCCGGAGCAATTGGTTATCGGGTACATACAATTCCAACAACCTCGGCACAACTTCGGTTACTGATTGAAGACCAACTTGTGCGTGCTGATCTAATAGTCATTACAAGTGGACCAGAGTCCGAGGAGATGACCCAAGCGGCACTAACTGAACTTGGAATTATTAGTAAAATTCAAATAGAGCTGAACCCCAGTGGAAGCCATAGTTTTGGGTTAATTGGACCAGATAAGACGCCGGTAATAACTTTGCCAACTGACCCAATGACCTCATTTATTTCATTTGAATTATTTGTGCGGCCAATGATTCGCCAGATGTTTGGCAGAAAAAATATTTTTCATCCAATTTTAAATGCGAAATTAATAGATGCAGTTACCTTTGAGGCTGGAGCACAGCGATACCTTCCAGCGGTCATAGATTTAACTCAAAGTGAAAAAACTGTTAAAGCTCTAGATTTAGAAAATTGGGCAGATGCTAACTCTTTTATTATCGTTCCGGCGGGAGTCAGTAATTTAGCAGTCGGAGAATTAGCATCTGTTATGAATCTTGAGTTGAGAGCTGATTAAAGTGTTGCTTCAAAGTGGTGAAATAAAATTGCGACCACTACGCAGAACCGATAAAAAAGAGTGGGAATTACTTCGATATAAAAATGAAAAATGGCTTAGCCCGTGGGAGGCCACCTCTCCAGATCCATTAGTTTCATTACCCACCTTCCAGCAGATGAGAGCATTCCATCGGCGTGAAGAGAAAGCTTTGCGATCACTTACCTGGGCCGTGATTTACCAGGGAAGAATTTCTGGCCAAGTCACCTTGGCAGGAATCTCATTAGGCTCATATCGAGGTGGCCATATCGGTTATTGGATCACCGCAGAACTAGCTGGACGAGGATTTATCCCAATAGCTGTGAATTTAGTGAGCGAATATGCCTTCAAAGAACTGGGGTTACATCGCTTGGAAATTTCTATGCGTCCAGAAAATGTCGCTTCAAAGCAGGTAGCGCTGAAATGTGGATTTGAATTTGAAAGTTTGCGAAAGCGGTTTTTACATATCGATGGCGATTGGCGAGACCATCACACTTATGTGAAACTCCACTAATCAACACGAACCAACACGAGTCAACACACTCCTTAAATCCATGATTTGAGCCATCCGGACTCGTATCGTTGACCATCATGAGTTCTGGTTTGATCTACTTCGCAGTCGTCGCAATGTGGGTAGCGTATTTCCTTCCAAGATGGCTGCGCACCCATGACGAAATTTCAGACAATAGAAGTTTAGAGCGATATCAGAGTGCCATGAGTTTGGTATCACTAGGTACCAGCCATGAAAATCTTCCAAGTCGTACAGAGGTGGCTGAAAATAAAATTCGCCAAATGCGCCAACGTCAACTTATTTTGATCGGGCTCGCTGCGATTTTTCTAATTGTTTTTATTTCAACTTTATTTGGTGGAGTTCCCTTTAGAACAAATGCACTTCCTCTTTCACTAATTTTAATTTATGTCATTCATGTCCGCAGACAAAAAATTGTTGAAGAAGTTGCAACTCGTCGTCGACTTGCAGCAGCAAGAGCGACAAGTGGAGTTCGTGCGAATTTTTCAGATGTGCTCTATCGCTCTAATGAAAGTACTACCGAACACTGGATCCCATTACGCCCATCCACCACAGTCACTGTTATTCCTAATACAACGTGGCAACCATTAGATGTTCCACTTCCAACATATGTCACAGCCCCTAAGGCAACCTCTCGACCAATGAAAGAGGTAGCTACAAAAGTAGAAGTGGCAATAGGGCCAGATGAGATATTTGATCAAGTTGCCGTAGAAGAAGCGGATTTACGCGCTGCAAATTAAGTAAATTAGATCCACTTTTTAAACCACATCAATGAATTCCAATCATCATAAGTGGTAATTTGTCCAACAAAAATTGGAAAGTGGTAAACGAAATTTGCAGTAATGACGCAGGTAATAAAAATTATTGAATAAAATTTTAATTTTGGATTACCTAATGAACTTAAATAGTAATTACGCAGAACGGCGACAAAAGCCATTATTAGCCAAGGTTCAAAAACCACTGCATAGAAGGTGAAAGTTGTGCGTTGTGGAAAGACAAACCAAGGTAAATATCCGGCACTTACTGCGAGCAAAATAAATCCAGTACTCCATTGTTTATTTTTAAACCAAAGCACGACCAAAATCACGAGTGAAATTGCTGCGCTCCACCAAAGTACTGGAGTTCCCATGGCCAGAACTTCTTGTGCGCAAGATGCTGCTCCACAACCTTTTGGGGTCTCGTAAAAAAAAGATGTCGGGCGATACATAATTAGCCAAGACCAAGCTTTAGCCTCGTAGCTATGGTTTTCGGTTAGGTGGGTATGAAAGTAAAGGATTTCGGATTGATAATGCCAAAAGGATCTGAGGGCATTTGGTAGTAGGCCAGCATTTTCAACTCCCCAATTTCTGCTCCAGCCCAATGTGGAATTAAACCAACCAATCCAAGTTGCCACGTAAGTAGAAAGAGGCAGAATCACTAATTCAGCGGCTCGCAGGGCTGTTATTTTGAGGTAATTTCTGACTTTACTTTCTTCATTGAGATGGATTCGATAGATATCTCTTGCTAAATAGTAAACCCCAAAAATAGCGATGTAGTAAACAGCACTCCACTTAGTTGCGAGTGCTAATCCAAATAAAAACCCAGCAAGCCAAAAATTTTCTTTTATTAAAGCGTAGAGACCAACTAATATAAAAAACATTAGTGTCATATCCAGAAGAGAGGTACGTGACATTACAAGATGTAACCCATCTAGCGAGACTAATGCTGCAGAAAGTAAAGCCCATTTTTCTGAGTTAAATAAATGTTTTGAAATTAAATAGATAAAAAGGATAGACAGAGTTCCGAGCAATGCGGTAGAGAATCTCCATCCAAATGAATTATCACCAAATAATTTAATTCCCAATGCAATAACCCATTTGCCAATCGGTGGGTGGACGATAAATTCAGATTTACCATTTTCAACTTCGACCGCGTACTTCAAGAAATCTTTTGCTCCATCTACGTAGTAAATCTCATCAAAAACTAATTCATCCGGACGGCCAAGATTTACAAAACGCACACTCGCTGCGAATGCAAGAATCAGAACTAGCCAACGGCGCAGCAAAAGGTATCGGATGCCTTCCAGCGCTTTGGTCATGGAGGATAGGTTAGAACCTGAGATGATAAGTGTGTGAAAAAAGGCCTATTAATCCTCGCTGGTGCCCCATTAGGCAATAGCCGAGACCTCTCGCTACGTGTGCGAGATTTACTGGGCGAGGTCGATCTTATTGCTGCGGAGGACACCCGCCGACTCTTGCGGCTTTGTAGCGATTTAGAGATTTCACTTAGCGCTCCAGTGGTTTCTTTTTTTGCCGGCAATGAAGCACAGCGCACCCCAGAATTAATTTCTGCATTAATTCAAGGTAAAACTGTTTTAGTAATTACCGATTCAGGAATGCCAGGAATCAGTGATCCAGGATATTTAATTGTTAGAGCGGCACTAGACGCAAATATTGATATTGAAGTTGTGCCTGGTCCAAGTGCAGCAAGTACAGCGTTACTTATTTCTGGTTTACCAATGGAACGATATATTTTTGATGGTTTTCCACCGCGAACTCAACAAGCGCGGCAAAATTATTTTGAAACAATAAAAGCGGAAGGTAGAACCGTAGTTTTATTTGAAGCTCCGCATCGAATCAGAGAGACTCTAGCTGATGCGATAGAAATTTTGGGAGGTCAACGCCTAGGTGCTGTTTGTCGCGAAATGACAAAAACCCATGAAGAGATTGTGCGCGGTTCACTTACTGAATTGGAAACATGGTCCAATTCAAAAGAGATGCTTGGCGAAATAACTTTGGTAATTGCCGCACCCAGTGCTGGGGAAATATCAGAGTTAACACCTCTGGAAATAGCCGCAAAGGTGAAGGAGCTGGAGGGAGTTGGGGCAACAAGACAAGAGGCGGTCGCACAGATTGCAACGGAGTTTGGCTTACGCAAACGCGCGATATTTGATGCCTTAGTCGCCTCTAAGATAGCACAGTGAGCAACAAAGCCTTTTATCTGACCACGCCGATTTACTATGTAAATGATGCGCCGCATATAGGCCATGCATATACGACAGTGGCTGGCGATGTTTTGACTCGTTGGCACCGTCAAAAAGGTGAGCAAGTTTGGTTTCTAACTGGCACTGACGAGCATGGACAAAAAGTTATGCGCACCGCAGAAGCCAATGGTAGCGACCCGCAGAGTTGGGCTGATCGGTTGGTCAAATCTGCTTGGATCCCAACTTGGGAAAAATTAAATATTGCGAATGATGATTTTATTAGAACAACTGAAGATCGACACATGGATCGCGTCCAACGCTTCTTACAAGGACTCAAAGATTCTGGCCATATCTACGAAGGTAAATATGAAGGACCATACTGTGTTGGGTGCGAAGAGTTTAAACTTGCTGGAGATTTACTTGATGGTGCAACTCCTGATGAAAAACTTTGCCCGACCCACTCAAAACCTGTTGAGTTATTGAGTGAGACAAATTGGTTTTTTAAATTATCTGCTTTTGCTCAGCCCCTGATTGAACATTACAAAACGAATCCAAGTGCTTGTGAGCCGGCAAGTGCACGAAATGAAGTCCTCTCCTTCTTGGAAGGTGGCGTTTCAGATCTTTCAATTTCGCGCTCTTCGTTTGATTGGGGCATTCCAGTTCCTTGGGATACCAAGCAGGTCGTTTATGTCTGGTTTGATGCGCTCCTCAATTATGCGACTGCAGTAGGAATTGGTGATGATCCAAATTCTGAAGGTGGCAAAAAATTTGCGCAAAGTTGGCCTGCCGATGTTCACCTAGTTGGCAAGGACATCCTTAGATTCCATGCGGTCATCTGGCCAGCGATGTTAATGGCAGCAGGAATTCCGGTGCCGAAAAAAGTATTTGCGCATGGCTGGTTGCTTGTAGGTGGCGAAAAAATGAGCAAGAGCAAGTTAACTGGCATCGCACCCTCAGATATAACTGATTTTTTTGGTGTTGATGCATTTAGATATTACTTTTTGCGCTCAATTCCATTTGGCACAGATGGCTCTTTTTCTTGGGAAGATATGGTCGCTCGATATACCAGCGAACTTGCCAACGATTTCGGAAATTTAGCATCGAGATCTATTGCGATGATTGAAAAGTATTGCGACGGCAAAGTTCCACAACCAGCAGCGGAACCAAAAGTAGCCGAGGCAGCGCAAAAAGCTTGTGAAATAGCAGATGAGCAGATTTGCGCATTAGATTTTCAAGGTGGAATTTTAGCAATTCTAGATTTTTGTAAAGTGGTAAATGGATATGTTACCGAACAGGCTCCATGGGTTTTGGCAAAAGATCCGGCAAATAAAGCTGAACTTGAAAAAGTTTTATATACAACCGTGGAGTCACTTCGAATACTTGCTGTTTTATTTTACCCAGTGATGCCAGAAACTTGTGAAAAATTATGGGAAGCTCTTGGTGCAAAAATTCTAGGTCCAATTGGTGCTCAGAAAATAAGTGAAGTTGCTACTTGGGGGCAATTACCAGCAGGTGTTCAAGTATCAAGGGGAGATGTGCTTTTCCCAAGATTGCCAGAACCGGAGAACGCGTGACCGATCGGCACAATCGCGATATTGAAAGAGTTGCTGCGCCATTACCTGAACCGTTGGAAGAAACAACAATAGATTCACACTGTCACATGGAGTTAATTGCTGAAGGAAATGCAGATGACCCTACAGTTGGAATTATTTTAGCTGAAGCAAAAAGTGTGGGAATTGATCGAGTCGTTCAAATTGGTTATGACTTAGCACAATCAAAATGGTCAGTTGCATGTGCGAATGCTTGGCCAGGCAAAGTGCTTGCAGCTGTGGCTTTGCACCCAAATGAGGCTCCAGTTGTTGAAAATCTGGAAGAGCAGTTAACAGAGATTGAGAAATTAGCTGCGGATCCACGGGTTAGAGGAGTGGGGGAAACTGGGTTAGATTTTTTCAGAACTGAACCGGCTCTTCGTGCAAAACAAGAAGATTCCTTTAGAGCACACATTGAAATTGCGAAAAGAAAAAACAAGGCGTTAATTATTCACGATAGAGACTCGCATTCAGATGTCCTTCGAGTTTTGCGAGAAGTGGGAGCGCCTGAGAAAACTATTTTTCATTGCTTCTCTGGAGATCGAGAAATGGCAGAAGAATGTATTTCGGCTGGCTACTTCTTATCTTTTGCAGGAACGGTCACTTTTAAAAATGCTCCTGAACTGCGTGAGGCTTTGAAAATAACTCCACTTTCACAGATGTTAGTTGAGACAGATGCGCCATTTTTAGCTCCGATGCCACACCGAGGTTTGCTTAATTCGCCCGCTCAAATTCCAAACACTCTTAGATTTATGGCTGATGTAGTTCAACGTAACGTTAATGAATTAGCTATCGCAACCCGTGAAAATGCCTTAACTATCTTTGGCGCTTTCGAGTAATAATGGAAAATACTGAGCCTATTTCTTCGACTTCCCCAACTTTGGGTGCAAGTGAGATCCGTGAAATTGCAAAGCTGCTAGATCTACATCCGGCTAAATCCCTTGGCCAGAATTTTGTTATTGATGGAAATACCTGCAGAAAAATAGTGCGGCTAGCCGATATAAATAATGAGGATACTGTTTTAGAAATTGGCCCAGGGCTCGGGTCATTAACTATTGCACTTTTGCCAGTGGCACGTGAAGTGATTGCAGTAGAGATTGACCGTAGATTAGCCACCCAGTTAATAGAAACGATGCAAAATAAAATTCCAAACCATGCAGACAAATTGCAAATTATTAATGAGGATGCTCAATTAATAAATACTTTGCCACAATCCCCAACAGCTTTAGTCGCAAACCTTCCGTATAACATTTCAGTACCGGTAATTTTACACTTACTTGAAAAGTTTCCGTCAATTAATAAAGGGTTAGTAATGGTGCAAGCAGAAGTCGCCCAACGTCTGGCTGCCAAGCCTGGAAATAAAATTTATGGAACTCCCAGTGTTAAGGCAAAATGGTGGGCTGATATGTCTATTGCTGGAAATGTTTCAAGGGAAGTGTTTTGGCCAGTCCCAAATGTAGATTCATTGTTGGTGGCATTTAAGCGCGGAGAATCCCCAGGGGATGAAGCGCTCAGAGTTCAAACCTTCACTGTCATTGACGCTGCTTTTTCACAGCGTCGCAAAATGCTGAGAAGTGCATTAAGTGTTTGGGCAGGAGGAAGTTCTTCTGCAATTGAAATTTTAGAAAAGGCTGGAGTAGCCCAAACTTCTCGGGCGGAGGAGCTAGAACTTAAAGAATTCATTGCAATTGCTCAGGCTAGAAGCATTTAGATTAATTCTTACCAATAAGGTAAAGCCATGAAAGTTGTTGTTCGTGCCCCCGCAAAGATAAATTTGCAATTATCAGTTGGGCCACTCGGTGAAGATGGATTTCATGAATTAGCGACTGTCTTTCAAGCGATTTCTATCTATGATGAAATAACAATTGAATCTGCAGCAAAAGCAAGTGGGATTAATTTAACTTTTTCAGGAGATGGCGCTGCAGGTTTACCAGTAGATGATAAAAATCTGGCTTGCCAAGCCACAAAATTATTTGCCAAATATACAAAAATTGAGTGTGATATTAAAATTTCAATAAAAAAAGGAATCCCAATTGCTGGAGGCATGGCTGGCGGAAGTGCAGATGCAGCAGGAACGCTTGTGGCCCTTGACGCATTATTTGAGACAGCTCTACGAAAAGATGAGTTGCTTAAACTTGCAGCAAAACTTGGAAGCGATGTTCCTTTTTCATTGATGGGTGGAACAGCTATTGGTAGTGGCCGTGGAGATCAACTAACGCCAGCATTATGTCGTGGTACTTTTCATTGGGTTTTAGCTTTTTCCTCTCAAGGGCTATCGACCCCTGCGGTCTATGCCGAATCCGATCGGTTACGCCAATCCCTAGATATTAGAAAACCACGAGTTAGTGAAGAGTTGATGCACGCGCTAAGTGGTGGAGATGCAATTGGATTAGGAAAAGCTTTAGTTAATGATTTACAACCAGCAGCAATCTCTCTTCGTCCCGCTCTTAAGATGGCGATAGGTGCTGGAATTGAATGCAAAGCGATTGGTGCAATAGTTTCTGGATCTGGGCCAACGGTTGCGTTTCTAGCGGTTGATGAGGAGAGTGCGATCGACTTAGCAGTAGCACTTTCTTCCACTGGCGCAGTCACAAAGATCAACCGAGCCAGCAGCCCAGTGCATGGACCTAAAGTTATCTAGTAAATCTCAACAGTGTGCTTGTCAATGAAATCCCAGTCATATTCAATTCCTAGTCCAACGCCAGTTGGAGCTTGAACATAGCCATCTTTGATTACCAATCCATTTTTTAATCCAAAATTGAAGTCATCAAATGGATACAAAGTTTCGAAGAATTGGCAATTTGATATTGCAAGCGAAGCATGAAGTTGAACCATCTCAAGTCCATGATAAATAGTTGTATGCAATTCGCATCGAACACCAAAAGCTTCAGCAAGGTGTGCAGTTTTCATAACAGCGGTTAAGCCACCGCGCCAAGAGACATCGGTTCTGACTATGTCCACAATATCTTCTTTAATATAAAGCGCTGTTGAATATTGAGCACCTGCTATTACTTCAGTTCCACAGATTGGAATATCTAACTTCTCCCGTAACTTTCTAAGCGTATTAAAATTGACATCTAGAACTGGTTCTTCCATCCAAAGATAATTTAACCGCTCTAGTTCACGGCCTACTTTTAACGCTTCTTCATAGTTATAAGCAATAACTGAATCTGCCATTAAATTGAAATCATCGCCAACTGCTTTTCGGACTGCACGGTAGCAAGCAATATCCTCTTCTACAGTTCCAGGTGGGTGCAGCTTGTAACCTTTATAGCCTTTTGCCTTTGCAGATAAAGCCTCTGCAACATACTCATCTGGTCCTGGTAAAAACATTGAGCTGACATAAAGTGGAACTTCTTCGCGCGCAGCGCCAAGCATTTTATAAACTGGCATTTCAGCAATTTTGCCTTTTATATCCCAGCATGCGTTATCAAAAGGACCATATGCATAAATTGGAACGTGATTCCATTTGCGATCAAAATTTTCAAACTCTTTTAATGCTTTCTCTGTATCAAAAGGATTTCGACCAATGAAAAATGGCTTAATAGCTGACATGGCTTTACCGGCGATAGTTGCATCAAGTGCGCCAAAACCAAATGAAGTTCCAGTTACTCCATCAGCAGTTGTTAACGTCACGACTGTGAAATCTGGACGGTTGCCGCCCGGCAACTTGACTCCACGTACTGCGTCAATCGATTCGCCCTTGTCGCTGCCACGGCAGGCGCGGATCTCTACTTTTTCAATTACTGAATCGCTTTTGGCATTCTTACTCACGGATAGCTCCCTTATGAAAAATGTGAAAAATCGTTTTCCCAGAGGCTACAGCGCGGAGGGTGCAAATTCAATACTTATTTGCTGGTGATCAACTCTGATCAACCCTGATCAACCCTGATCAAGGTTGTTGAGCACCGCCCCTAATAGATTTGCCAATACCTTCTGCTGAGAAGAATCAAGTGAGTTAATTAACTCTCGCTCCCGTAAAAGCAGATCGGCCATAGATTCATCCACTGCTTTGATTCCAAGAGAACTCAGTTTTACTAATGAGCCCCGACCATCAGATGGATCAGCGCTTCGTGAAAGAAATCCAGCACCTTCTAATAAATCAAGTCGATGTGTAATTGTTCCACTAGAAACCAATGTTTCATGCATTAACTGTCCAGGAGTTAATTGATATGGCTTGCCAGCCCGACGCAATGCAGCAAGCACATCAAATCCCCAAGTTTCTAAACCATGATGCGAAAAAGCATTCCTTCTAGCAATATCTAATTGACGGGCTACTCGAGTTATTCGACTTAAAATTTCAAGTGGCGCAACATCTAAATCTGGACGTTCGCGTTTCCATGCAGAAACAATTCGATCAACTTCATCGCTCATTATTTTTCCCTGCCGGATTTCGCGATAATTTAGGGTTAGATTCCAATCCAACTAAACCATTCCAGGCAAGGTTTACAATGTGTGCAGCGACTTCCTCGCGTGTAAGTAACCGGGCATCAAGCCACCACTGACCAGTCAATGCAACCATTCCTACGAGCATCTGCGCATACATCGGAGCCATTCGTGGATCAAAGCCGCGCGCACCTAATTCAGCAACAAAGATGTGTTCAACTTGTGATGCAGCTTCACTTAGTAAAGTTGCGAAAGATCCACTCTGTCCACCAACAGGAGAGTTCAAAACTAAAATTCGGAAACCATCACTGCGAGTTTCAATGTAAGTTAAAAAAGCCAACGCCGCATTTTCTGCTTTGACTCGCGGACTTCCCGTTAAAAGTGATTCTGAAATCAATTGCAGCAACGCCCGCATCTCGCGATCGACTACAACGGCATACAAACCTTCTTTGCCTCCGAAATGTTCATAAATAAGTGGCTTGGATACACCGGCGCTGGCCGCGATCTCTTCGACACTGGTTCCTTCAATCCCTTTTTCAGCGAAAAGGGCGAGGCCAACTTCAATTAATTGAGCCCGTCTTTGGGCGCTGGTCATCCGGATTCTGGCTGGAATTGGGGCACTCACGAGAAAGAGGGTAGCGGTATGGTCGAAAGTGGCTAATTTTTGCGAGAGAATACAGGTTCCGCCATTGTGTAGTGGCTAGCACATGGGCCTTTGAAGCCCAGGGTCCAGGATCGATACCTGGTGGCGGAGCTCTCTTCCCCGGCTAGACCTTAGGCTTAACCCAGTGCAGTAGATATAGAAGCTAGCAGAGGGGAGACATTCTTGTCTGGGATGTCTGTTAAGTCTGGGGCATCTGCCGGTCCAGTGATCTTTATTCTCGCTGCAGGTGAAGGCACTCGGATGCAATCTCAACTTCCCAAAGTTTTACATAAAGTTTTAGGCCGCACATTAATTGAACATGTAATCGATGCAACTAATGAATTAAATCCAAGTCAATTAGTAATTGTCGTTGGCGCACATCGTGAGATGGTTGAAGAAGTTGTAAATAAAGTCTCCCCTAACGCAAAAATCGTCGTACAAGAAAAACGTGGCGGAACTGGTCATGCCGTTCGAATAGCGTTAGAAAATGTAAAAGTATCTGCAGAGGTTCCCATATTGGTTTTGGCTGGTGATATTCCACTTATTACTTCAACAACTTTACTATCACTATTGGATACGCATGTAGCAGAACAAAATTCGGCCACAGTTCTCACTGCAGAGATAGATGACCCTGAAGGTTATGGACGAATTGTGCGAGATGGAAGTGATGGAATTCTAAGAATTGTTGAAGATCGAGATGCAACGGAGATAGAGCGCGAAATAACTGAAATAAATTCCAGCGTTTACGTTTTCAATTCACATGATCTTGTTGATTCATTAAGTAAAATTAATAGTAAGAATGCCCAAGGTGAAGAGTATTTAACTGACGCTATTGGAGTATTGCAATCGACAGGCAAGCGAGTTGAGCCAGTTATTGTTGAAGACTTCATCGAAATTCTTGGCGTAAATGATCGGTTCCAATTATCAGAGTGCACGGCATTATTGCGAGACCGAATTAACCTGCATTGGATGAAAAACGGCGTGACCATGATTGACCCAACAACTGTTTGGATTGACCCAACAGTTTCATTATCGCAAGATGTAATTATTTATCCAGAAGTTGCGCTCGCCGGAAGCACTTCAGTTGAAAGTGGAGTAACCATCGGCGCCCGAACTACGTTAATTAATTGTGAAGTTAAAAGTGGAGCAAATATTCGAGATTCATATTGCGATGGAGCTCAAATTGGGGCTGACGCAACGGTCGGACCTTTTTCATATTTGCGACCTGGAACGGTTCTTGAAAAAGGCGTCAAAGTAGGCGCGTATGTTGAAGTAAAAGGATCTCAGATCGGCGCCGGCTCTAAAGTTCCGCACCTTTCATATATTGGAGATGCCACAATTGGCGTCGGCACAAATATTGGTGCTGCAACAGTTACAGTGAATTACGACGGAGTTGAAAAGCATCACACCGTTATCGGCGACCATGTTCGAATTGGTAGTGACACCATGTTGGTTGCGCCGCTTTCAATTGGTGATGGGGCATATACCGCCGCTGGATCAGTAATTACTGAAGATGTACCGGCGGGTTCAATGGGTGTTGGACGTGCGCGCCAACGTAATATCCTCGGGTGGGTGCTGCGCAAGCGCAGTGGAAGTGACTCAGCTAGAGCTGCCGAGAAGCATGCGAAATAACGAGGGGATCTAATTATGAGCAACGAGATTCGACTCTCCCCCGAAAAGCGATTGCGGCTTTTTACTGGTCGCGCTTTTCCCGAGTTAGCCGAACAAGTTGCCGCTGAACTTGGAATCCCAATTACACCAACATCTGCATATGACTTTGCTAATGGTGAAATATTTGTTCGATTTGAAGAGAGTGTGCGTGGTTGCGATGCATTTGTTTTGCAAAGCCATGCAACCCCAGTAAATAAACACATTATGGAACAATTGATTATGGTTGACGCACTAAAACGTGCTTCTGCAAAACGAATTACTGTAGTTGCACCTTTCTATGGGTATGCACGTCAAGACAAGAAGCACCGTGGACGCGAACCAATCTCAGCTCGATTGATGGCCGATTTATTTAAGACTGCTGGCGCTGATCGCTTAATGGTTGTTGATTTGCACACATCACAAATTCAAGGATTTTTTGATGGGCCGGTTGATCATCTCTTTGCACTTCCTTTGCTGGCAAATTACGTTGGAAGCAAAGTTGATAGATCGCGATTGACTATTGTTTCACCAGATTCAGGTCGAGTTAGAGTGGCTGAACGTTGGAGCGATTTGCTAGGCGGATGTCCTATTGCCTTTATCCATAAAACTCGTGACCCAAGAATTCCAAATGAATCATCAACCGGAAGAGTAGTTGGTGATGTCAAAGGACAAACTTGCGTAGTAATCGATGACATGATCGATACAGCAGGAACAATTACTAAAGCAGTTGATGCACTTTTTGAAGATGGAGCCGCTGAAGTAATAATTGCAGCAACACATGCGGTTATGTCAGGACCTGCAATTGAGCGTTTACGTAATTCGCGCGCAAGTGAAATCGTGATTACAGATACTTTGCCGATTGCAGATGAATGGAAATTTGACCGATTAACTGTGCTTTCAATCGCCCCACTTCTTGGCCGAGCCATCCGTGAGGTTTTTGAAGATGGATCAGTCACCAGCCTCTTTGATGGTCATTCTTAAGCCTTAGCCAGTTAATCAGTTAGGTACTGCCTGAGCCACAATTTCCATTTCCAACCATCATTGGCTAACCTTCGGCTTATTCCGGCGAGGGGGAAACCTCCCGTTATCGACGGGGCTTCGAAAGAAGTTCTCGCTGGGCAAATTACCAGGAGGATGTAATGGCTGAGATCAAAATCGCAGGTGCCCGCCGGACTGAATTCGGAAAAGGTGCATCTCGTCGAACCAGACGTGATGGATTAGTTCCAGCTGTTATTTACGGCCATGGCGAAAATCCAATCCACATCTCGTTGCCAGCTCGCGAACTTGGTATCGCTCTCAAATCTTCAAACGTATTGCTAGATATTGATCTTGGGGATCATGTTGAGTTAACACTTCCAAAATCTATTGTTCGCCATGCGATCAAAGGAACTCTTGAGCACATCGATTTAATTATTGTACGACGTGGTGAGCGCGTAGTTGTTTCAGTTCCGGTCCACACATCCGGAGAGTACGATCGTGATGGAATTTTGGAACACAATCACAACTCAATTGAAGTTGAGACTGAAGCAACATCAATTCCAAGCTTCTTAGAATTAGATATGACTGGATTGGAAGCCGGAAGTTCACTACATGCATCTGATGTGAAACTTCCTGCTGGTGTAATTCTTATCAGTGATCCAAAGATGGTTGTTGTACATCTTTCTGTTCGCGCCGCTCAAGAAGAGCCTGCCGCAGTTGTTGCACCTGTTGAAGGTGCTGACGCACCTGCTGAAGGCGCTGCCGCACCTGCTGAAGGTGCAAAGAGCTAATCCGCTAGCCTTCTTTCATGAGTTGGCTTGTAGTAGGTCTTGGTAATCCAGGAAATGAATATTCGGCAACCCGTCACAACATCGGATTTCAGGTTGCTGATTATTTAGCTGCACAAGTTGCTGGAAAATTTAGCAAACATAAATCAAAGGCAGAAGTTTTAGAAGGTCGATTTGGCGTGGGAGTTGATGCTCCCAAAATAATTATTGCCAAGCCGCAAACATATATGAATGATTCCGGGAAATCGGTAGTAGCACTTAGGAACTTTTATCAATTATCCAATTCTCAAATTATTGTCATTCACGATGAATTAGATATTGATTTTGCAAAGATCCGTGTCAAGCAAGGTGGCGGAGATAATGGACACAACGGGTTGAAAAGTTTGACCCAATCTCTTTCAGGGCCAGATTACTTTCGAGTTCGAGTTGGAATTGGTAGACCAGTTGGCCATATAGATGCGGCAGATTTTGTATTACAAGGCTTTAGCAATATTGAAAAAAAATCACTGGAAGATCTGATTATCAAAGCCGGAGATGCGGTTGAATCAGTTATGCGAAATGGGTTAGAGCGCACGCAGCAAGATTTTAATGAATAGCGCGTTCAACCCACTCTAAATATTTTGTGTATTCAATATTTGCAATATTTTGATTTTCAGTGGTTGCGGTAAAGGAGAGCTTTTCACCTGAGAATTTAAGTGCTAAGACCTCTGGTGCGACTCCACTTGCTGCACTTGCTGCCAAGATTGCAGCCCCAATGCTTGAAGAATCAGATTCACTAAAAGAAATTACCTCAGAGCGCAAAATTCGACTTCTAATATCGCGCCACAATTTTGATTGATGGGATGCACCGCCAAGGTGAACGGTTGATGGCAACTCACCACTTAGGGATTTAGCTTGATCGATTATATGTCGAGCCGTAAAACCAACTCCGAAAATTACCGCATGTGCGATGTCGCCAAATTTACTTTGGTGTGAAAGTCCGGCAAAGAGGGCTCGAATGTCACTGCGCCAAATAGGAGCACGTTCACCGGCAAGGTATGGCAAAAAGATTTCACTGTGAGCATTACTACTTTCGAGAGATTTAGAGAGCAACTCTTCAGGTGTGGAATTAAAAAGATCTGCAGCCCAAGAGATTGCAGAGCCACTACTTTGAGTTGGACCAAATATCACCGGGATTGGGGCACAACTTTCAGGAACGGTAGAAAGGTTATGTTTACCTTCACTTAATTTTCTACAAGATATTCCAGCGATATCCGAACTTCCAGAGATAACAAATGCGGTGGGTTTTGAAAATACTTCAAGAGCCAACATCCCAGCAAGTGCATCTGACCAACCAATTGCCACTGGAATTTCAGCGGGTAGAAATTTATTGCCAACAGAAGTTGCACCAGCAACCTCCCATGGTTTACCAATCGCCGGGATTAATTCATTTGGTAAGCCAAGACTCTTCCAAGCCTGTGTCGGCTTTAATGTTGTGGCATGAATTAAACCTTTGCTTGACCAATTGTCAGAAGAAAATTGTCCGGTTAAATGGAAAAGTAAAAAATCTTTTGCTTGCAACAAACGCGAATCTTTTTGTAAAATTTTCGGCTCATGCTCTTTTAACCAGCGAACTTTTGGCAAAATTCCAGAAGGGGCCCATGGTAGAGAGAGTCCAAAATCTTTCGCGACATCTGGGATTTCAACGGCAAATAGATCTGCTTCTTTTTGTGAACGCGTATCTTGCCAAGTCATGGCCGGGCGCAAAGGATTACCAAGCAAATCTGTCACTACTAACGTAGGTGTCTGACCAACAATTCCAACTCCGGTGATTTCGGCTAAATCAATATCAAGTTCAGTTAAAACCTTAGAGAGCGCAGCCAACCAATCGCGTGGATCTTGCTCTACCCAATTTTCATTTGGACGATGCGTTTCATACCCAGCAGAAGTTCTGGCCAAGACCAGGCCATCTTGATTGATTACTGTTGCTTTTAGAGCAGAGGTTCCTAAATCAACTCCAAGCCAGATTTGCATGGGACTCCCTTTCTGCCTGAGTTGAGGGTACCCTCGCGATTGCAATAGAAGGGGCCAAGATGACAACTATAAAGAAGATCTCAACGTATTTATTGGGGCAAGATCAAATATTTGTAAAAATTGATACTTCAGAGCCGGGATTATTTGGTTGGGGGAGTGTTGCTTTCGCGGGCCACCACAAATTAATTGCAATTAGTGTTAATGATTACTTAACTGATTTCTTGATCGGCAAAGAGATAACTGAGATTGAAGATATTTGGCAAACCTCTCAAGTGCAATCATCATGGCGTAATGATCCAGCGCTTAATTGTGCCCTTTCGGCAATTGATCAAGCGCTTTGGGACATTAAAGGTAAAGAGGTTGGCAAGTCGGTAGTAGATCTCATCGGCGGGCGAGCTCGTAAAGCGGTTCCGGTATTAATGAAATGCGAAAAGAATTTAAATTCAGGATTGCTAGATGAGATTGCAAGATTGCAAAACGATGAAATTGAATATTTTTTGATTAATCCAGAGATGGATTCAAAAGCAGTGACATATGGCAGACAAATTGTTGAAGTTTTTAGTAAATTGCGATCTGAGTTCGGCAATAAAGTACATCTTGCCCATGATTTTGACGGGCGGTTATCACCGACAGAAGTTCTTGCAGTTGTTAAACGGCTAGAAGAATTTCACCCATTCTTTTTAGAAGATGTATTTCCTCCTGAGCATATTGATTGGCACCTTGCCATGAGAATGCAAACAAAGGTCCCAATGGCCACAGGTAAAAGATTTGTAAATCCACATGAATGGCTCAACATAATTCCACAAATGGCAATTGATATATTGCGCTGCAATATAAGTGCAATTGGTGGATTAAGCCAAGCCTTGAAAGTTGGGCATTACGCCGCTCCAATTAGCATTCGAACTTCATGGTCAGCTGGTGAATTACAAAGTCCAATAGAGTCGGTAGCCACCGGCCATCTTTCACTCAACCTGCTAAACGCTGGCCCACAAGAATGGCGCCAACCTTCATCGGTAATAACTGATGTGGTTGGGGGATTACCTGAAATGAAAAACGGATACCTTTATTTCAACGCAAAACCCGGATTTGGTCTAGAAATTTCAGAGCAAAATCTCACCCTATTGAATAATTTGCCAATAAATAGAAAGATAACCCACTATGACAACCATTAATAATGTAAATGAGATTCGTAGCGAAGTTGGCGAAGGTCCAAACTGGGATGCAGGGACTTCAACAATTTCCTGGGTAGATATTGCCGGAAAGTTATGGTTTGAGCAGAACATTGAAGGTGGTCCAGTCACCACCCATTCAGTACCAGAAGTTATTGGTGCGATTGTTGGTCGGAAGAAGGGTGGCTATTACGCCGCAACTAAAGAAGGATTTGCTGAATTAAATCCAGATAATGGTTGGAAAATTACCAAGAATTTTCTAAAAGAAGATGAACGTATGAATGATGCAAAAGTTGATTCTGCTGGAAGATTTTGGGCCGGAAGTTGCACTATGGATATGGTGCCAGGAACCGGCGCTTTGCATGTCTTATCTGGTGATCTGACCATGAAAACTGTGGCCACGGGAATTACACTTCCAAATGGGTTGGCATGGAGTGCAGATAATTCATATTTTTACCACGTAGATAGCATGCAACACGTTCTATCTAGCTATGAAGTAGATTTTGAAAATGCTGAGTTACATAATAAGAAAACTTTAGTTTCATTCCCTGATGATGGATCAGTCCCTGACGGAATGTGTATTTCAAACGAAGGTTTATTACTAGTTGCCATGTGGGGCGGTTCACGAATTGAAATTTATGACCAACAGGGTAAAAAGCAATCGGTTATAGATATGCCAGTAAAACAACCAAGCTCATGCACTTTTGGTGGCGCAAAGGGAGATCGCCTGATCGTGACTTCAGCTAGAGCATCACTTGGTGATACTGCTAACGAATTAGATGGTGGTTTGTTTATAGTTGATGGGCTCGGACTTACCGGTGCTCAAAGTGAAAAATTCAACGGTTAGGAGAAATTATGCGCGCACAATCACGTAATCACTCATGTCGGATCCACGATAATTTCAAAATAGGAAAATTGGCAGCTGTTGTATTAGAAAATGAAAAGTTGCGCATCACAGTTGCCGCAGGCCGTGGCGCTGATGTAGTTGAATTTTTGCACAAGCCGGATGATTTAGATTTAGTTTGGCTTACACCCAACGGTTTGGTAGACGGCGAAGTTAATTACAACTACAACGACCCTCTTGGTGCATTTACTGATGAGTATCCAGGTGGTTGGCAAACAATTTTTCCAAATGGTGGTGCTGCATCTAATTACCAAGGTGCAGATTTTGGGCAACATGCCGAAATGGCACTTTTGCCATGGGATTTTAAGATTTTGAAAGATACCCCTGAAGAGATTTCCGTTGAATTTTTTGTGTATGGTCGGAAAACTCCATTTTTAGTAAAACGAACCATGAGTTTGAAATCCAACTCCACAACTTTAGACATGGTCGAGACAATTGAGAATTTGTCTGATGTAGAGATTCCGACAATGTGGGGATTCCACTTCACATTTGGCCCACCATTTATGGATGATGATTGCCGAGTGGTACTCCCAGGAAAACCAACTGTGATGCCGCACGCCAGTGAGGTATTCGGTAGTTCACGCCGATTAAAGGGAAATGAAAATTTTGCTTGGCCGGTAGGTGTTGGGCCAGATGACAAGCCAGTTGATTTCAGCAATATTCCACCACGAAATACTCCGACTGAAATGTTGTACCTAAAGGATTTAGAGCAAGGCGAGTATCGAGTCGAATCACCAAACAAAGGTTTAGCCGCAGTTGTTAAGTGGGATAAAACAAATCATCCATACCTTTGGTTTTGGCAAGAGTTTGGCGCAACTACGGGATATCCATGGTATGGCCGTTATTACAACATTGGGTTAGAACCATTTTCAAGTCTTCCAACAACAGGTGTAGTTGATTCAGTAAATAATGGAACTGCGCTGATTTTTAAAGGCCGGGAAGTTAAGAGTAATAAATTCTCATTTGGCGTTGAAAAGTTAAAGTAAAAATTAGTAAGGAGTGAAATGGATTTTGTTGGAAAAGTAGTAATAGTTACCGGTGCCGCAAAAGGTATGGGTTTTGGCGCTGCAGTTAAATTCGCAAACGAAGGTGCAAGTGTGGGACTTGTGGATAATGATGCTGCGACGCTTGCTACTGTTGAGAAGAACTTTTTAACATCAGGAAAGAAAGTAAAAGCTTTTCCAACTGATGTGAGTAATGCAAAAGATGTTGAGAAGATGGTTGCCGGGGTTATTGCTGAATTTGGAGCGCTAGATGTAATTGCAAATTGCGCTGGAATCCAAACTTATGGCGATGCAGTGGAGACAACCGAAGAGATTTGGGATAAAACCCTTGATGTAAATGTTAAATCTATGTTTTTGACTGCAAAGTATGGTGTTCCGCATATGCGCAAGCGGGGCGGAGGCGCAATTGTAAATATTTCTTCAGTTCAGTCCATAGGTGCTCAAAAACAAGTTGTTGCTTATTCCACTTCTAAGGGTGCAATCAACGCATTAACGCGAGCGATGGCAATGGATTTTGCAGTGGATAAAATTCGAGTTAATTCAGTACTTCCAGGTTCGGTTGATACGCCTTTGCTGCGTTTTGCTGCCGAAACTCACAAAGGAAATAAAACAGTGGATGAAGTTGTGGCTGAATGGGGAAGTTCACATCCGATAGGTCGGATGGGAACTATCGAAGATATCGCCGAACTTATTGTATTTCTAGCGAGTGATAGAGCACTATTTATTACTGGTTCAGATTATGTAATAGATGGTGGCTTGATGGCACAAATTCCAGTAATACTTCCAGAAAAATAATTCAACTCAGCCGGTATTACGTAAACCCGCTGCAATGCCGTTGATGGTAAGAAGTAATGCTCGACGCAGAGTTGCCTCATCGCTGTTGTCACCTTGGCGAACTCTTTGCAGTAGTGAGACTTGCAGAAGTTGAAGTGGGCGAAGGTAAGCATCACGAACTTGCAAAGTTTGTGAAAGAATTGGCTGATCACTTAGCAGTTCGCTCTTTCCAGTCAAAAGTAAAATTTCCGCGACGGTTAGATCAAATTCAGCCCGAATTTCAGCTAAGAAATGATGAAGCTCAGGGGTAACCAATGTTTTTACATAATGTTCCGCGGTTGCAAGATCTGTTTTTACCAAAGTCATTTCGACATTGCTGATAAATGTCCGGAAAAAATGCCATTCAGTAAGCATGTGCGCCAACACTTCAGATTTACCTGCTTCACGCGCTGCTTTTAATCCAGTTCCAACACCGAACCAACCTGGAACAATTTGGCGCGATTGAGTCCAACCAAATACCCAAGGAATTGCCCGCAATCCACTTAAGTCAGCGCTTGAATCTGGGCGTCTTGATGGTCGCGAACCTAGGAAAAGATCTCCTAGTTGTTCTACTGGGGTTGATTCAAAGAAATATTGGGGAAGATCAGGATGATCAGTCAAGGTACGGTACTGCGTCATTGCAGCACCACTAACTAGATCCATACATGAATCCCATTTTGCTAAATCTTTAGGATTTTGCCGCGGCGCACGATTTAAAACTGTTGCTTCTAAAGATGCCGCCAGCATTAACTCCACATTTTCACGTGCAAGTGATGGAAGGGAGTATTTATCGCTGATGACTTCCCCTTGTTCAGTCATTTTAATCTCACCATCAACTGAACCCCAAGGAAGTGCAATTAATGCGTCATAAGTTGGCCCACCGCCACGACCTACAGAACCACCCCGGCCATGGAATATTCGAAGTGCAATCCCATGTTTCATGGCGACATCACGCAGGCGTCTTTGTGCTCGGTGAATTTCCCATTGGCTAGTTGTAATTCCAGCATCTTTGTTTGAATCTGAGTATCCAAGCATTACTTCCTGAACATTTCCGCGTAGCTCAAGAATCTGTCGGTATTCCGGAACTGTAAAAAGTGATTCCAAAATTTTGTCCGCAGATTGCAACTCAGCAACAGTTTCGAGAAGTGGAACATATCCAATTAAAGAATAAGGCTCCTCACTATTTAAATTTAATAATCCTGCTTGTTTGCCGAGAACTACCGCGGCCAATAAATCATCAGCACCTTTTGTCATTGAAACGATGTAACTCTCGATCGCTTCATTGCCATATCGTTCGATAATCTCACCTATTGCATCAAAAGTTGCCAAAGTTTGTTTACCAAGTTCATCAAGTTCATCGACTTCATTTTTAGAATTTCCTGTTAATGGGCGAGGGTTTGCTAATTCTGCTGCTAATAGATTTAGCCGTTCGGCACTATTCAATTCTAGATAATTCTTGGTTCCAACACTGCTAAATAATTGATTTAAAAGATGATGATGGCGATCAGAATGCTCGCGCACATCAAGGGTTGCATGGGTTAATCCAAATGCTGAAACATTTCGGATCATTCGATCAAGTTCACCATTTGCAATTAATTCACCTTTATGGCTCATGAGTGAATCGCGCATCACCAGTAGATCATCAAGTAATTCTTGAGTATTTGCATAGTCGCGGCCTGGCTCATGATCTTGTAGGAAAGCATGGCGCTTTTGAGTAAGCAACAATTTGTGGCGAATGGCAGTGGCTTTTAATCGATATGGTTCTTCTACGTTGATCCGCCTAAACCGTTCTTCAATTTCGGGCAATATTCGTAAATCTGCATCCACAGAGGCAAGTAGTTCGGCAGAGGCTCCAGCAATACGCGTAGAAACCGAAAGTGATTGACGAAGTGCATCTAATCTTTCGAGAGTTACGCGGATGCTATGACCAACTTGGGTGGTGATGGCGTTTTTAGTTACTTCAGCGGTTACGTGTGGATTTCCATCTCTATCTCCACCGATCCAACTTCCAAAAGAAAGTGGACGTGCGGTCGCATCAAGAGTTATTCCAAATTTATTTAATTCAAAAGCAAAATCTTCAAGAACTTGGGAAACAGTAGATCTGCTTAAATCATCTAAGTAGTAAAGAGCATTCATTGCTTCATCAATTGGTTCTGGACGTTCTAAACGCAACTCATCTGTCTGCCATAACAGTTCAATAGCCTCAGCAAGTCTGCGATTATTCTCTGGCGCATTTTTCGCATCAAGTAAAACTGCAATTGTTGCCAGTTTGCTCAAAATAGATCTGCGTGCAGCTTCAGTCGGATGTGCTGTGAATACTGGCCGAACTGAAAGAGATGCAACTGCCCTAGCCAATTCATCTCGTGAAATTTTTTGATCGGCGATGCGATGTGATGCACGTTGCAACCAAGATTCACCACTTCCGCGTTCTTGAGCTAATGTGCGAGCGCGGTGAACTTGTTCCGCAACGTTTGCTAAGTGAAAGTAAGCGTTAAAAGCTCTTACTAATCTGATGCTGTCGTCAACATTAACTTTGGCAAGCAAATTTGCACCTGCCGGTGAATCTTCACGGACTGCTTGGCGAACTTGTTCAACCAGATCTAGGAGTGATTGCCCTTCTTGACGGGCGATTGTTTCTCCCAATAAATCGCCTAAGCGGCGAACATCAGCGCGTAACTCCGCGCCATCACTGGAAGGCATGGGGTAATTCTCTCAGATAGAGTCGTCCTATTGCCCCCCGCATCTAGCGGATTGGGGCTTGTCGTGCTGTATCAAGAAGAGAATTGGGGCAAAGATGGCAGTCGAATCCTTATTGCCTCATCTCAAATTGCAAGATCTAAGTTCAGCAATCACCTCTGGCAAAAAGGTAATAGCCCCAAACTCACTCCACTCTTGGTTAATTGCTCAATCTGCAAATTCAAATAGCGAAAATCAAAGTGCTCCAATCTTGGTGGTTACGCCAGGAAGCATTCTTGATTTGCAACGGGAATTACATGAGATTGCACCAGATTTAGTAATTCAAACTTTTCCTAATTGGGAAACTTTGCCACATGAAAGATTGAGTCCACAAAGCGATACGGTTGCAGCCAGATATAAAGCTTTAAATATGCTGCGTACAAATCAACCAATTGATATTTTGCTGACGCCCGTTCGTGCACTAATGCAACCATTTGTTAAAGGATTTGGTTCAATTGCTGCTCCAAAATTTGAAGCAGGTTTACAGATTGATATGCATGAATGTGCAAGTGAATTAGTTTCACTTGGATATGTAAGAACTGACTTAGTTGAAAAACGTGGTGAGTTTGCAATTCGAGGTGGCTTACTTGATATTTTCCCACCACAAGAAGATCACCCGGTCAGAGTTGAATTTTTTGATGACACAATTGAAGAAGTTCGTAGCTTCTCTATTGCCGATCAAAGAACTATGGCACTTATCGCCGGATCTGTGACAGCACTTCCTAGTCGTGAAATGGCCTTGACAGATGATGTCAAAAAACGAGCTGGAGCATTAGTCGAAAAGTATCCCGGGATCTCTGACCTGTTAGGAAAAATAGCAAACGGGATAGCCGCTGAAGGAATGGAATCTTTAATCCCAGCCTTGGTCGATTCAATGGAATCTTTAACTGAAGTACTTCCGGAGGGTTCAAAAGTAATTTTAGTTTCGCCTGATTTAATAAATTCTCGGGCTGGTGAATTAATTTCAACTGGACGCGAATTCCTAGAAGCATCCTGGCTTAATGCCGCACATGGAAATACTGTTCCAATTGAATTAGGTAGAAGTTCATTTCTAGAGTTGGCTGAAGTTTTATCGGCACTACAAAATCGCAATTTCAATATTGGCTCTGTTGCACCATTTGGAATCGATGGTGATAATTCAGAGTTTGCCGAGTTTGAAGTGATTGAACCTATAAGGGGAAACATTGATCGCTTCACTCTGCAGATCAATGAAAAGATTAAAGCCGGATGGCGAGTCGTGATTACAGCCATAGGACATGGAACTGCCGAAAGATATGCAACTCTGCTTAATGATGCAGATATACCCATGAAGCTAATAGAAGATTTGGCAGATCTCACACCAAATGTTGCGCATGTGACAACTTCAGCTATCAGATTTGGATTTAGCGCCCCACATGAAAAGATTTTTTTGGTAACTGAACGAGATTTTGTTGGGGCTAAGGCTGTTAATACCGAAGGTGCTCGGCTTGCCCCCAGAAGAGGTAAAAGAATTGACCCGCTTGCATTAAAAGATGGCGATTACGTCGTGCATGAAATCCATGGAGTAGGTCGTTTTATTGAAATGGTTGAGCGAGTAGTTGGGGGAACAACCCGCGAGTACTTAGTCATTGAATATGCTTCAAGCAAACGGGGCCAGCCAGCAGATCGACTTTATTTACCAACTGACTCATTAGATCAGATAACTCGTTATGTTGGTGGGGAAGCTCCAAGTGTGCACCGTATCGGTGGTGCAGATTGGCAAAAAGCAAAGGGACGAGCTAAAAAAGCGGTTCGTCAGATCGCTAGTGAGTTAATACAACTCTATGCAGCACGCACAAGTTCACCAGGATTCGCATTTTCACCAGATACTCCATGGCAACGTGAATTAGAAGATGCATTTCCATTCTCAGAAACACCAGATCAACTTTCAACAATTTCAGATGTAAAGGCGGATATGGAAAGACCGTATCCAATGGATCGGATTGTTTGCGGAGATGTTGGATTTGGAAAAACTGAGGTTGCAATCCGTGCGGCATTCAAGGCAGTCCAGGATGGAAAACAAGTTTCAATTTTGTGTCCAACCACATTGCTTGTGCAACAACATTTAACAACTTTTAGAGAACGTTATTCAGGTTTTCCAATTAGAGTTGAAGCGCTATCTCGTTTTTCAACGCAAGGGGAGATCAAAAAAGTACTCACAGATTTAGCATCAGGAAGTGTTGATGTAGTTATCGGTACCCACAGGTTACTTTCTACTGATGTGATTTTTAGAGATTTGGGTTTGATGGTTGTAGATGAAGAGCAAAGGTTTGGAGTCGAACACAAAGAGATATTGAAGAAATTTAGGGCTCATGTTGATGTTTTATCAATGTCGGCAACTCCGATTCCGCGCACACTAGAAATGTCTATTACGGGTATTCGTGAAATGTCTATTATGGCTACTCCTCCTGAGGAGCGGCATCCAATTCTGACTTATGTTGGTGAGTATGAAGAGAAACAGATTACTGCAGCCATCAGAAGAGAGTTATTAAGAGATGGTCAGATTTTTTATATTCATAACAGAGTTGAGAGTATAGATAGAGCAGTAATTAGATTGCATGGGTTGGTACCAGAAGCCAGAATTAGGATCGCTCACGGTCAAATGTCGGAAGATGCTCTTGAAAAAGTAATTGTCTCTTTTTGGGAAAAAGAGTTTGATATGTTGGTTTGTACAACAATTGTAGAAAATGGAATTGATATTCCTAATGCAAATACTTTGATTGTCGAACGTGCAGATCTGATGGGTTTATCACAACTTCATCAATTACGTGGAAGAGTTGGCCGCGGTCGTGAACGTGGTTATGCGTATTTCTTGTATCCAACTGAAAAGCCATTAACTGAAACTGCATTTGATCGGCTTGCAACTATTGCCGCCAACACTGAACTTGGATCAGGAATGCAAGTTGCATTAAAAGATTTAGAGATCCGCGGTGCCGGAAATCTATTAGGTGGGGAGCAATCTGGACACATCGCAGATGTTGGTTTTGATTTATATATGCGCATGATTGGCGAAGCTGTTTCAGAGTTCCGCGGGAAGAAGCCAGAAAACCTTGATTGCAAAATCGAATTACCTGTAGATGCGCATTTGCCGCATGATTATGTGGAAAGCGAACGAGTTAGATTAGATATTTACCGAAGATTGGCTGACTCTAAAAATGATGTGGAAGTAAATGAGATATCAGCAGAATTGCTAGATCGGTTCGGCGCACTGCCTGATGTGGTTTTAAATTTAATGAATGTTGCGAAATTACGGGCAACGGCCAAAGCTCGTGCATTGCGGGAAGTTGTAATGCATGGGAAATTCCTGAGATTGGCTCCAATTATTTTGAGTGATTCGCTCTCGGTTCGAATGGATCGGATCTACCCAGGACATATATATAAGGCAACTGCTGAAACCCTGCTTTTGCCTACACCGGGATCTCGAAATCTCGCCAATTCGCTCACACCTATGGCCATAGGGAATACTGAACTCCTGAGTTGGGTAAATGAGGCACTCGAAAATGCAGCGCCGATAAAATAGGGAGTCTGGAATGAGCTTGGAGAAAAATATGAAATTGCGCAAAATCAAGGCATTGCAAATCGGTGGCTTACTCATCGTTGGTGCCATTCTTGCTGGGTGCGCTAATTCAAGTTCAGCCGTAAGTATGAAACATGGCTCAATCTCTATTTCAAATTTGCAATCCACTATTAATGCGATAACTGCAGAGCGAATTGCAACAAATACCACGCCTGAAAATGCGTTAACAGGTGCCGATTTAGTACGTGCCCAGTTGCGCCTAAAAATAATTTCTTTTTTGCTGCACCGTGGAGCAAGTGAAAAAGGCATAACTCTTAACCCTGCTGAAGTCGCTGCAAATCGGGCAAAGATTGTTGCTCAGGTCGGTGGAGAAACCGCCATGCCTGCAGCTCTTGCAAATGCTTCCATCGCTGCCAGTGATTTAGATCGCTATATCGAAGATATTATTATCCAAGGAAGTCTGCGCACGAAGTTAGTTGCGCCAACTGCAACTGACCAAGATTTCAGTATTGCTTTGCAAAAATATGTAAGTGAAATTGGAGCTCGTGAAAAAGTTAAGTTAAATCCACGTTATGGAACATGGGTTGCGGCTACTTCAGATATCAATCCAATTGATGCCACCAATGGCGCCGTAACTGATCCTGCCAAATAACGTACAACGATGATCGAAAAATCCCAGCTTCAACATTTAGTTGAAGTTATGGATCGTTTGCGCGCACCAGGGGGATGTCCCTGGGATGCACAACAAACACATGAATCATTACTGACCTATTTGATTGAAGAAAGTTATGAGTTTATTGATGCAGTCGAGCGATCTGATCGTGCAGAGATGCTCGAAGAACTTGGTGATATTTTGCTGCAAGTTGTTTTTCACGCTCGAATTGCCAGCGAAGAGAATGGCCTTGGGTTTAATATCGAAGATGTAGCAAAAGGGATTAGCAACAAATTAATTAGCCGCCACCCTCATGTTTTTTCAGAAGAAAAGCAATTAACTCCAAAAGAGGTTGAAGTTAATTGGGAGAAAATTAAAAGTGCCGAGAAAGATCGAAAATCTGCCGGGGATGGTGTGCCATTAGGTCAACCAGCCTTAGCATTGACCGCCAAATTGATTCATAGAGCTAAGAAACATGGAGAACGTGCAGAGCCAGTAGTTGAGATCAAAAATCCACCTGTTGTGGATCAGGCCACTATCGGGGATTTACTTTTCGCTGTAGTTGCACTTGCCACCGAGCATGGGGTTGATCCAGAGCAAGCCATGCGAAATAAGGCACGTGCTTATAAAGAATCGCTATCCAGAAGCGAATAGAATTAAGGCTTGACCTGAAATACCTGAAATATTAGGTCTTAAAAAAAGGAGTAGTAAGTGAGCACTTCAGCAACAATCAAAGGGATTAAATCCCGCGAAATTCTCGATTCACGCGGCAACCCAACTGTTGAAGTAGAAGTCACATTAAGCGATGGAAGTATAGGCATTGCCGCTGTTCCAAGTGGAGCATCAACTGGCGCACATGAAGCAGTTGAATTACGTGATGGTGGAGATAGATATGGCGGAAAAGGTGTCCTAAATGCAATTGCCGGAATTACCAATGGGATTACTCCAAAATTAATTGGCCTAAATGCTGCTGATCAAAAAGCAATTGATAAATTGATGATTGATTTAGACGGTACGGAAAATAAATCTAAATTAGGAGCAAATGCGATTTTGGGAGTTTCACTTGCTGTTGCAAAGGCAGCAGCCATCTCTGAGAAAACCCCACTTTTCAAATATGTAGGTGGAGATAAAGCAAATCTATTACCTGTGCCAATGATGAATATTCTCAATGGTGGTGCGCACGCTGATACAAATGTTGATATTCAAGAGTTTATGATCGCACCCTTTGGCGCAACTTCTTTTAAGGAAGCACTTCGGTGGGGAACCGAGATTTATCATTCACTGAAGTCAGTTTTAAAGAAAAATGGTCTTGCCACAAGTATTGGAGATGAAGGTGGCTTTGCGCCAAATTTAACAAGCAATAGAGCCGCTCTTGATTTAATTTTAACCGCAATTGAAAAAGCAGGATTTAAAGCCGGTGATCAAATTGGATTAGCACTAGATGTGGCCGCTACTGAGTTTTACGAAAAAGAAACTCACACGTATAAATTTGAAAGCAGTTCCCGATCATCTGCAGAAATGATTAAGTATTACGCAGATTTAGTTGCAAACTACCCACTTGTTTCAATTGAAGATCCGCTAGATGAAAATGATTGGGATGGTTGGGTAGCGATCACTAAAGAGATTGGCTCTAAAGTTCAATTAGTTGGAGATGATCTTTTTGTAACAAATCCAATCCGATTAAAAGATGGAATTACAAAAGGTGCCGCAAATGCGTTACTAGTTAAAGTCAATCAAATAGGTTCACTATCAGAGACTCTGGCCGCCGTAGATATGGCACATGCTGCAAATTATCGATGCATGATGAGCCACCGATCAGGTGAAACTGAAGACACGACAATTGCTGATTTAGCAGTTGCTACAAATTGTGGACAGATAAAGACAGGGGCACCTGCTAGATCTGAACGAGTTGCCAAGTACAACCAGCTGTTGCGCATCGAAGAGTTATTAGGTGCTGATGCGAAATTTACTGGAAAAGGCGCATTCCCAAGATTTAGCAAATAGTTTTAATTAGGCGGTGAATTTCATTGGCAAAGCGAATTAAAGGAGTTACCAGCAGATTTGTCGCGCTATCGGTGGTCTTTTTTCTAATTGCTTTAACTATCGCACCGCCAATGCAAAGATATTTTAGTCAACGAGCCCAAATTAGTGCCGTGGAAGCACAGATAGGTGCGAGCAAAGAGCGTTTACAAAATGCTGAAGCCGAGTTAGCAAGATGGCGGGATCCTGCTTATGTGAAATCACAAGCAAGAAATCGATTGCACTTCGTTCTTCCAGGGGAGCGTCAATACATTGTGGTTGGAGCAAAATCCCAATCGCAAAGTGCAGCAGATGAACAAAACTCTGTCGCAGATCAACTTCCAGATCATGCACCTTGGTATGAGCGATTAATTTCATCAATCCAAACAGTGGCCACTTCTGGAGCAGTAATTGAAACCAAGTGAACGAGATCTAGAAGTTGTACAGGAGCAACTAGGTAGAACTCCGCGAGATGTACATGGTGTTGCTCATCGGTGTCCATGTGGTGAAGTAAGTGTTGTAGAGACCCCACCTCGTTTGGGTGATGGAACTCCATTCCCCACTTTTTACTATGCGACTTGTCCGCGTTTAACTGGAGCCATCTCAACTTTAGAGACCACCGGGATGATGGGTGAGATGAGTTCAAGATTAGAAAATGATCCAGAGTTAAACGGCGCATATAAAGCAGCACACCTTGATTACATAGCTGCACGCAGTGCTCTAGGAATCGATGTTCCGGAGGTTGAAAACATAAGCGCTGGCGGAATGCCAGATCGGGTGAAATGTTTACATTCATTAGTAGCGCATTCTTTGGGTGCTGGCCCTGGGGTGAATCCATTAGGTGATGAAGCGTTAGCCGCATTGCCGCAATGGTGGCTTGAAAACCCATGCAGTGCTTTTGGTACGCAGGAATGAGACGAGTTGCAGCGCTAGATTGCGGAACAAATTCAATTAGATTACTTATCGCTGAAGAAAATCCGGGAGCAAGTGCTTTTACTGAGATTTCACGGAAGATGTCGATCGTAAAACTTGGTGAAGGCGTAGATAAAAACAAAGCATTTCTGCCTGATGCAATTTCACGCACTCTTGCAGCACTAAAAGCATTTGCTGCAGAGATTGCCGAAGCTAAAGTAGAGAAAGTGCGTTTTTGTGCAACTAGCGCAACAAGAGATGCCCAAAACCGTGATGACTTCCTAATTCCAGTGGCCCAAATATTAGGAATTACACCAGAAGTTATTTCAGGTGACGAAGAAGCCAAACTCTCTTTTTTGGGTGCAACGCAGGCTTTATCCAAAAGCGATGGCCCCTTTTTAGTAATAGACATTGGTGGGGGTTCAACTGAGTTTGTTTTTGGTGTTGAGCAAGTTGAGGCGGCGCGAAGCGTAAATATCGGATGTGTTCGCATGAGTGAACGTCATTTCAAAAATGATCCGCCAAATCAAAGTGAGATTGATTCTGCCCGCATAGATATCAGGAATGCGATTGCGCAAGCCGCCGAAGTTGTTCCGATTAAGAATGCTAAAACTTTAGTTGCAGTAGCTGGCACTGCAACAACAGTTGCGGCAGCTGCATTAAATCTTGCTGAATACGATTCTGAATTAATTCACTTGGCAAAAATAAGTGCGAAAGAAACGCGCAGAGTTTCAGACTGGCTCTTAACACTTACTAGACAAGAGCGTTCTGATCTTGGATATATGCACCCCGGTCGAGTCGACGTAATTGCTGCCGGATCTCTGGTCCTTGCTGAAATTATCAAAGCAACAGGGCTAGAAAGTTTTGTAGCAAGTGAAAATGATATTTTGGATGGAATGGTTTGGTCGATGTTAAATGCTTAGTGAAGTCGCAATATCTAAATTAGCCGATATCAAAGCTCTAGACAAAGAATTAATTAAGTGCGACGGATGTTTGCGTTTAAAACTTTGGCGTGAAGAAGTTGCCGTAACTAAGCGACGTGCGTATCAAGATGAAACTTATTGGGGAAAGCCGGTTCCGGGCTTTGGCCCGGTTGACGCCCAAATTATTTTGGTGGGTCTAGCCCCTGGCGCACATGGTGCCAATCGCACCGGCCGAATATTTACTGGTGATGCTTCAGGTGATTGGCTATTTCCAGAATTATTTTCTGCGGGTCTTGCAAATCAACCAACAAGCAAGGGAATTGATGACGGTTTGCAATTAATTAATACTCGTGTCTTATGTGCAGTTAGATGTGTTCCACCAGACAACAAAGCAGAAACAAGTGAGCGAGATACCTGTTCTGTTTGGTTTAATCGTGAAATAGCAATATTGATGCCAACTGCAAAAGTTTTTGTGGCCCTAGGTGCATTTGCTTGGGACAGTTTGTGGCGCACTTTAAGAGCGCAATCTGATCAGTTGCCTGTAAAAAAAGTGGCTTTTGGTCATGGTGCAGAAGTGATTTTTGGAGACCAACTCTTATTGGCCTCATTTCACCCAAGCCAGCAAAATACTGCCACTGGAAAGCTGAAGGTTGGGGCAATGGCAGAGATCTTCCTGAGAGCAGGTAGATTTACCCGCTCAGGCAAGTAGCAGCAAATGAAGCACGCCCCGATAGCCCAATGGCAGAGGCAGAGGACTTAAAATCCTCCCAGTGTGGGTTCGACCCCCACTCGGGGCACCAGTTCGTACTTTAAGAATTTCGCACTCAGTGTGAATAATTAATTAATGAATTAAGAATGCATATAGGCTATTTATATGGGAAAGATTCTCGAAATTGCGTAGAACTTATTTTTCTACAAAGGGGATTACTCGCGTATTACTCCTCGTAGCTGTGTTTGCTTCGACATTTACATCGACGGAGATTGCCTCGAGCGCTCAACTCTACAAAGTTAGAATTGGGGAAATAGGGAAAACGGACCTTTTTTTTGTTGGCCACAAAGCCTTCAAATATACCGAAAGAGGTTATAACTCGTACTACGGTGCAAATCTATATTTAATTCCCTGCTTAACGGCAAAAGATTCTGATTGCATTGAGTCATTGAGTTATCGAGTAAGTAACTCGCAAGAATGGAAAAAAGCTGAGTTGGACTCAAGTTGGACAATTCCTGCAACTGGGGTCCCGATGATTGGATCCGATAAAGGTTCAAACGCTACATTCGTTATTAAGAGTCTAGTAGCAACGCCTGCTGACCCAGAAAATAATTATCCCGCCAGTGGAGCTACCTCCATCTGGAAAGTTTCCCAAACAGGGCATGACTCAAATTTTAGACTCTTTTTGAACTTTAACCTTAGCGGGACAAATCCTGATCCGAAATCAGAAAAAATAATCTGGAAAGAATTCACCACTCAAGTGCTCCCAATCTCTGGTTATTTTCCACACTCAGGTGGAATCCCAAGCGGGAGAGCCGATAATTCTTTTGGAAATATTTCAGGGCTTAAAGTTAAAGTTAGGGTGGGGATCCTTAAACAAATCCTTAATGGTTGGGTGCATTCAAGAACGACCAACCCTGAACTATCGTATGGAGTTGACTCAAGTTCTGGGGAATTTGTGGACTTCTCAGGAGCTCCACTTTCTGTACCCACAGCGGAAGCGGTTATGGATGCAACCCAATATTTGTCTGTATGGAAAAAACCGTATTTTGAGGCCCTGGTAAAACTATATGGTTTGCCTGATCTTTCTGATCTCGTGAAGAATCCTCCGGGTGTAGGTATGTGGCCGTCCACTAGTGGCATCGAGCAGGGTGAATTGAAGATGTGGAGCGCGTATGAACCTTATTGGTCAAAGACAGCAGCTTCCATATCTTCTTTGTGGAAGATCAGTGGGGAAGGAAATCTAAACTTACAAAAATTCAATTCATCTGAATGTGTCTCTCAAGGAAAAATCGATGGAATCCTTGCTACTAACGCAACGCAGTATTCTCCCACCCCACCTATTTTTGACGAAAGTAGCCAGGAACTTTCCTATCAACTCGCAGCCCCCCACTTTAAAGATGCTAATGAAGAATTCAAAGGTACCTATTCTCTTGTTATTTCTGAAAAGTTAGCCCATTGCATTTGGGGTAAATCGTTAACTAATGCATCTGCGAGAGTCTCGATTTTAAACTCTGATGGTAGAAGTTCAGTTGTGAGCCAATCTTTGAACAAACGATCAGGGTTTTACTATTTTGATGTAAATGGATTTGGTTTTTCTGCGCCAACAATTCGTATTAAATTAACACAGGATGCTGTTGCGGATTCGCCAACTCCTTCGGCCACCCCAACTCCGAAGATTGCAATAGCGACCCCAAAGAAGATGAGCACCATCACCTGCATAAAGGGAAAGACAACCAAGAAAATAACTGGTGTAATTCCGAAGTGTCCAGCGGGCTATAAGAAGAAGTAAACGACTCGGGATGGTGGGTTCGACCCCCACTCGGGGCACTTCATACTTGCATCAATATGTAGTTTTGAACCTTTTTACGGACATAACGAAATACGGTCAATTACTAAATTCCTAAAACTTGCCCATTAATTTGATTTGAAGTCGACTCTGCTAAAAAAGCAACTGCTCGCGCAATGTCCATTGTCGTGACTGCTTCGGTACTTTTGAGAGAGGCACGGCGCGCTAATTCTTCCTTTGCGCCGTGGCCCATGTGTTTCAAGAAGTTCTGATCATTTTCGTAAAAGAGGTTGGACTCAACAGTTGAAGGTGATACAGAATTGCTAGTGATTCCATATTTCGCAAAAGAGATCGCCGCACTTTTTCCAATTGAATGTTGTGCTGCTTTTGCAGCTTGATAATGCGAAGTAAATTCACTGGCGCCGGCACCGAGTGCTGAAACAATATTAACGATTCTGCCAAATTTTTGCTGCTTCATAAATGGAACACAGTTTTGAATAAATAGAAAAGTCCCCATTACATGGACATTAAACATGCGGGTTATTTCCTCATGAGAAATATCCATTATGGGTTTAATTTGGCAGTAGCCTGCGTTGTTAACCAGCAAATCTATTCTTCCCCATTGTGCAATGACTTCATTGACGCAATGAGCTACGTCAGTCGGAATTGAAACATCACCTACAACTCCAATAGTTTGTTTGGATTGTGGATCTATTAGTGAAATAGTTTCAGCAACACGTTCTGGGTTGAGATCTTGAATTGCCACTTTGTACCCGAGTTCGATCAGATGAGATGCAATCCCACGACCAATTCCACTTCCTGATCCAGTTACGATGGCAATTCGGTCTGTAGTCACTATATTCTCTTCTCATCTTGTAATTTAAGAATAATTTCGTGCATAAAATTAGATGCGGCCGGAACTTGATCGGCTGATAAGTGTTCAAGAGCAATGTATTTGTTGAGTGCGAATTTATCTGCTTTAAACACATAATCACTCCAATCGAAAATTCCCTCGCCAACTGGCACTTCAGTAATGCGAAGGACCATTTGTGACTCAACGATGAAATCTTTTGCATGAGCTGTACCCATACGAGAGCCTGAAACAGCAATCATTTCATCGATCAATTTAGGAGTGTCATACATGTAATCATGGGTAACTATATTTGTCGGGTCAAATCCCAAACGAAGTGATTTTGAGGGGATGTGATCGAAGATTCTCTTGATTGTTTTTGGATCACGAACGGTGGAAAGAACATGAGGTTTGACTACTAAGTACATGCCCTGATCTTCAGCGACTGGGATAATTTGCTGGAGCGAATCTATATAGCGCTCTAGTGAGGCCTCGCTGTGATTCTCCGGTACCGGATACCAAGCAGATATAGGGGAGTTTGATCCTGCTCCGGTGACGACAACATTTGAACCAAGTGCTCTAGCAACCTTAAATGAATCTTTGACAAGTTGGATCGAATCTTTTCGCAATGAGTCATTAAATGTGCAGAGCGAGGCCCAATAGCCCCAATTAGAAATAGGTTCTATTCCATTCTCGCGAAGTAATTCACCGGCACGTTTAACAGCATCGAAGTCTGTTTCATTGGGTTTGCGGATTGATTTGCCATCTCCCAAACCGAAGTGGCAGATAACTCCCTCGATTCCCATCCCGCGAAGCTTTTTAGCTAGATCAGAATCGATCTCAGCAGGATCGGTAGTAAACGCAGTTAGCATGAGTGCGACTTTCATAACAGCGCTCCTAGACCAAGGTTAAATAGCATGTAGTTTCCGAATAGCTTCAACAATCTTTGGCACATCTGGAATTAGAGCCTTCTGCATAACTGGTGATGCTGGAATTCTTGAATCTGGTACGCCTAACCGAATTACTGGAGCTTTCAATTCGGCAAAAAGACGCGAGCTAATTCGGGCAGATATTTCAGCACCAAAGCCACCAGTTACGTTTGCTTCATGCACGATAATTGCTTTTCCATTACTACTCTTCACGGCTTCAAAGATTGTTTCTTCATCGAGCGGATTGAGCCAACGCAGATCTACAACGCAGACATCGATTCCATGTTCGGCTTTAATTTCTTCTGCGGCACGAAGGACTACTGCTGTTGTTTTACCCCACGTTATTACCGCAAGATCTTTTCCTTCTCGCGAAATGCGAGCTCCACCAAGTGTTTCGATAGGAGCATCGAAATCAACTGGATCTGAGTTCATGTAGAGAGCGCGTGATTCGATAAGAATGACTGGATCAGGATCGAGTACTGCAGCCTTGAGCATCTGATATGCATCATGTGAATTGGAGGGCAAGCCAACTTTGATTCCAGGAATGTGGGCAAGTATGGCTTCCATGCTCTGTGAATGCTGTGCACATGATCCTGGGGTAATACCTTGCTGAACGCGAACGACCATTGGCGCAGTTACTTTGCCATTAGAAATGTAGCGAACATTGGATGCCTGATTTACTAATTGATCAAGGGCAACGAAGAGAAAATCCATCCACATAATTTCAACAATCGGCTTTAAACCGTTTTGGCTCGAACCAATTGCCGCACCAAGAATCGCTGCCTCGGAGATCGGAGTATCAAAACAACGCTCCCCATATTTTTTCCTCAAATTTCGAGTTACACCGAATACGCCACCAGCAGTGCCTACATCTTCACCGAAAATTAAGGCGTTAGGATCATGGGAGAGAATCTCATCGAGTCCTTTATTGATTGCAAGACCGTAAGCAACTTTCTCTGAATCAATCGGTAGCGGGCGAATTTTTTCACGCACATATTTCGAAGCAACTTCGCCTATTCCATCCATTGCACCTGGAAGTGGTGCAGCAATACTTTGAGCGGAACTTTCTTCAACGTAGGAGATAACTTCACTCTCAAGGATTGTTAAAGCACTTTCATCGATCCCATGCTTTGTTTTGAGTAGCTCTCTTAAACGGGGCAATGGATCGCGAGTTGCATGTTCCTTGCTATCGCCACTGGGGCGGTAATGCTCAATGTCTGCGTTGTAATGTCCAAGAAGTCGCGGGACAGTAACTTCTAAGAAAGTTGGACCACCTCCACTTCGAGCGCGCTCGACCGCTGCTGCACCTGCTGCAAATAGCGAAGGCATATCTGCGCCATCAATCTTCAATGCATTCATGCCATAGTTTGCAGCCCTTTGCCAAAGTTCAACATGAGGGACTGTTTCACTGATTGGTGTCATCTCTGACCAAGCATTATTTTCGCAAACAAAAATTACTGGAAGATTTCGCGCGATTGCAAAAACTAGCGCTTCATGTGACGAACCTTGATTAGTTGCTCCATCTCCAAATGATGTTACAACTACACCCTGATTCTTTTTGTGAAGTTGGCCCATCGCTAAGCCATTAGCAATCGGTAGCCCTGCACCGACAATGCTATTTTCACCAACAAAACCAAATTCTGGTGCAGACAAATATGGCGAACCGGCTCGACCCCCATTTGTTCCAGTTGCTTTTCCCATAATCTCTCCAAGCAAAGCCGGTGTTGGAACTCCAGCAGCTAGCGCCCAACCATGCCCTCTGTATGTAGCGGTTACTAGATCTCGCTCATCGCATGAAGCGAGAATTCCTACCGGAACCGACTCTTGACCAATGCATGGATGCACGGAGCCCGTAATCAAGTCACTCTTTCGTAATTCCAAAACCTTCTCTTCAACTTTACGAATCAAGAACATCTTCCGATATATTTCAAGAAGATTCATTCCACGTACAGGTAAATCCATTGGATGACGATCAAGAGTTTTCATGAGGTCCTTACTTCACTTTCTAGGAATCCTATACATTTCTCCGCTACTTGTTAAGGGGTATTTTGAGAGTTAAACTGCCGGTTATAAGAGTTTTGGATTTTTATAGGCTTAAACGTGATTCTAAATCTGATGAATAGGAGTGGATTAATTGTGAAAAATAATTCGCATTTTAATTTACTCGATTGGCTATACATGGATGATGCCGCAGCGGAGATCTTCTCTTTCGAAGAGAGCGTAAAGAATTGGATCGCTATAGAAATTGCCTTAGCGGAAACACAGAACCAACTGGGTCTCGTTCCTGATGATGTATTGGTAAAAATTCAAGGATTAAAGGGTTTCCAGATCAAGGATACAGATCAATTCTTCAGTGCTTCGGTCAATGTGGGTTATCCAATCGTCGAACTTCTCAAAGAACTCAATGACTCACTAGAACCAAGCGCCCAAGGCTTTCTTCACCTGGGTGCGACTACCCAAGACATTATGGATACGGCACTGGCAATGCAGGTCAAAAAATGTGGCGAGCTGATTGAAGAGCGAATCATCGAGCTAGGTGATGTTTTAGTGAAGATTATTACTGAACACTCTGAGAGCATCATGCCTGGGCGAACACATGCACAGCATGCAGTTCCAATTACTTTTGGTTTCAAAATCTCTATCTTTTTATCCGAATTAAGTCGTCATCTGGAGCGAATCAGAAAAGCTAATCATGATTCTGGAAGTATCTCTCTATTTGGTGCTGGCGGAACTTCTGCCGGATACGGAAAAGATTCAGCGAAGATTCGCACAGAAGTGGCAAAGAAACTCAATTTAAATAATGTGAATGTCCCATGGCATGTAAGTCGCGATCGCTTTATCCAGAGTGCAACCGCAGCGGCTATGATTGCAACGACTCTTACAAGGCTAGCGCGAGAGATTATTGATCTCTCGCGAACCGAAATACTTGAAGTAGCCGAACCTGGTGGCTGGCATAAAGGTGCATCATCAACAATGCCGCAAAAGCGCAACCCAGTTATGTCTGAGTCGATTATTGGATTGGCCATTACGGCAACTGGCAATGCAGCCATGATGTTTCGTGCTGGAGAAGCAGGACACGAACGAGCTGCTGGAGAATGGCAACTAGAGTGGAAAGTTCTGCCTGAAACACTTGTCAGCACTGCTTCAGCGTTAAAAATTGCAGTTGAAATGTGTAGTGGTTTAACTGTCAATGTTGAAAATATGAAAGCAAATCTCAATAAAGATGACGGCTTGATTATGGCTGAAGCATTGATGATTGGACTTGCACCCAAAGTTGGACGCGAACGTGCCCACGATCTTGTCTATTCGGCGGTGGGAATTGTGAGATCTGAGCACATCGATTTACTTGCAGCTTTGAAGCGAGTCAGTAAAGGGATTCTGACAGATTCAGATTTCACAGAGATAAGTACAGATTCATATTTGGGCGAAGCTACTAGTATTTGCAAAATTTCATGCAAAGAATGGCTAGCGGGAAAAATTTCTTAAAGCAAATATTATTTAAAGAGTTGTAGATCAAACTTAGCTGTTGTCAGCATGTGCGGAATTGTTAAAGCCCAAATAATTACCAAAATCGTCCAAAGTAAACCGGTGTCGAAATATTCAGGGCGAAAAACCATAAGTCCAACTGCTAAAAGAATTGTTCCGAACACGGCGTAAAGACCCGGTATAACAGCGGATATAAAAGCCATAAGTGGCTTTATAGAACGTGCATGCAAAAGAGCTTCAGGTAATTTAGGGACTAGCCGTGCTGTATGGCGGACTGCGTGCCAGCAACCGAAATAAACGGCAAACGCAATTAATGGTGGTGCTAATAAAGACAAAATGGCTAAAAGAAGTAGGTCAAGTGCAGCTTGGAAATTCTTAGTTATTAGAAGAAGTAGCAATCCAAACAGCGCTAAAGCCAAAGTGATATTTCGCAAGGTTTGATTAATCGAACCTGACCAATTAGCTATTTCAGGATTAATCCGGTTCAAGGCAGATAGGGCACGAGAATCTGTCAATGGCAAGATGACAGGCAAGAATCCGGCAGGTAAGGCATAAGCACAAACCTTGAGAAATCCATCTTTGTTTGTACCGCGCGAATTATTCCATTGGCTCTTAAATGCGCCGTCACCAAATCCAAAGTGCAGAGCACTGATTACCAGAATTAATTGAAAACCTATCTGGTTCCATGTTGCTATCGCGTAACCCGCAGCGACTGCCAACAAGATATAAAAAATTACGAAAGCAATAAAGCGAACTCGTGATTCTCTCGGAATAGTAATTAAGTGATCAATTGCGCCATGGGGAATGCCAATCAAAAGAGCAATAACCGCAATTACTATCTGCCCAGATAAAGGGAGTTCAAAGGAAATCAGATCAAAGATGCCAAAAGTAATGATCGCTCCAATGACCGCAATTCGAGAAGAGCGTGAGGCGAGTTCATAGACTCTCGAAAGACCGATATCCATGAGGCTAGGTTATGGGAAATAAGAGAA
>WLKK01000010.1 GCA_009701305.1 Actinomycetota bacterium
ATCATCCAAAGCGATACCGGAATGTTTGCTGATGTCACCGTTTCGGCAGGAACTCCACCCACTTTATAATTGACGCGAGTTGTTTCATCAACTCCACCCGCGTGCCAAACAGTTTGAACTTCCATGTCAGTCACTTTTGGGAAACCGGTTAGCCATAAAGGAGCCACTGTTGAGTAAGGTCCTAAGTCATAAAGGATTCCGCCACCAATAGTTGGATCGAGGCGAATATTTGATTCATCCAAACCATCATAAGTAAATGCAGTGCGGATCCGAGTCAACTTGCCAATTTTTCCGGATTGCACAATCTCTTGAATTCTTTTTGTACGTGGATGCCAACGATTCCAAGACGCTTCAATCAAAATCTTTCCAGTTTCTTTTGAAACAGCCATTGCTTCGCGAACTTCAGCGGCGTTCATTCCTAGCGGCTTCTCACAAAGAACATGCTTGCCCGCCTTCATCGCGCGAATTGCAAGTGGCAAGTGGAATGCATTTGGAAGAGAGATGTAAACGCCATCGACATTTGGATCGGCTAGGAGTTGGTCATAATCTGTGTAGATCAAGCCTTTGGGGGAGATGGTCATCGCTTTGTCTGCATCACGAGATGCGACAGCGTAGATTTCCCCGATATTTGATTTAGAGATTGCCGGATAAAGTGCTTTCTTGGCGATCATTCCAGCGCCGATAAAACCCCAACGAAATTTTTCCATGCTCATATCCTAGTGAATTAGTTGAGTCGCTGGCTATTTTTTCTTGTAGCCAGAGGGGCAACTTGGGCGGGTTCCAGTAATCTTTTTGATCAACTTTCCTTTTACACAAGTAATTGAGAGCATTTTTTTACTAGTTTTAACAGCGCCAGTTTTTTCAATCTTGTTTGCCTGGACCACTTTGACACGAATAGTTGGTCGACTGTAGTGAAATCCAAATGCCCTAACTTGAAATATTTTATCTTTTGTAATTCTTACAGATGTTGTCGCTAATTGAACAGTGCCATCGCTATCTACTACTGAAATTTCCACTTTTGGAGACTTGGTTACATTATTCCCAGGCCAAAAGCAATCCATGTATGCAACACTCATATCGGTCGTAAAAAATCCTTCGTTTAGTTCACCTGTTGAAAGCAGATGTGGTGAAAAGATTTCAAAGGTAAGCGTGTCCTTATCTGTTAAATGAGGAACTCCACCACCAAAAGCATTATGAGAAGTTACTGGATAGCCATACTTAGCACATTTTGTATCAACGTATGAGCCATTTGGTATTGAACTGGCGTGATCTATCAAGAAGTACATTCTAATTTCTTCAGATGAAGACTTAGTTTTTACGGCCTCTTTTTCAGTGAGACCTCCTAGCGGTCCTGAAAAATTTACACCAAAGAATGGCGACCCGAGGTAGGTATATCTATGACCATTTGAAATTTTCTCATCTAGAAATTCGCCATTGGCAGCCATCATGAAAGATGCAACAGGCACAACCCAAGAACTCCGAAAAACAAACTTAAATTTTATTCCTGAAGTTACATCCTCATTCTTAATTCCATTTTCTCCAGGTAAAAATAAAAATGTCAGTTTCGGTTGGAGGTTAAAATTTACTTGCTCGCCTTTGTAATTTTCTCCACTTAAAGAGCCAAGAGTTTCAATTAATCTAGTGGCTCCATTTTTGTCAGTAAAACTCCATAGCATCCAGCCATTTTCATTTTTCTGATTTTTCTGATCAAGGAAAGTGTCAGTGGCAACATCTACCAAAGTAAATGGAGCCACACTTCCATCGCCATTGATTGCACTTACAGATTCAATGCATGTCAAAGCTTGAGGAGTTGGGCAAAGACGCAAAGCCATTGAGGCATTTGTTGCTCTTGGTATTTCAGCAAAATTACTTGCCGAATTTTTCACTCTCTCTGCTGGGGTTTCCTCAGTTATCGCGAAAGCCGTGGGAGGGGTGAGCCCAAGAGTTAAACTAAAAGCAAAAGATATTATCGAAATTCTTTTCATCAAGTCGAACTGCCTTTCCTGAAGTGAGTTGGGCAATTCATGCAAATCAAGGGGTAGAACGAACACGTCCGTCTATTTTAAAGGCAACAACCGAGCGTCGCCAGTATATGGCCAATCGTGCAACAATTTAAAGCCTTCTGCATATTGGGTACATGCTTGAGCGCCACGGAATCTTCCTTGAATCAACATATTTTCAGTAAATTCCGTACCAAATACATGCATCATCCAAGCAGCTTGGCTTTTGTGAGAAGAGAGCATGGCCGTCTTTGTCTCCATAACTCTGGTTACATCAACATAAAATTCTGGCTCGAAGTGATTACCTAACTCGGTATCCATTTCAAAAACGGTTGGTATGGCAGTTGGAGGAAAGTTTGTAACAACTAAGGGAACGCTGGCTGGAATTCGCGCATCACGCGCGATTGATCCAGCAAGTCGGTGATCGGGATGATGATCGAGAACAGAATGGATAAACATCACATCTGGACGGGCTTCACGGATTGCATCAATAAATCGCTCACGAGTTTCACGATTATCAGTGAGGAATTCATCATCAAAATCCATCCAAATCAAATGTGCATCCAGAATTGCAGCAGATGCCTTTGCTTCTTCATGTCGGGTTGCCGCAATCATCTCGCGCGTAATTAGTGGATCGCCAGTGCCAACATTTCCATTTGTAGCAACAGCGATAATGATTTCATCGCCGCGCTCCTTGCATAACGCCAAGGTGCCACCACACTGCCATTCCACATCATCAGGATGTGCAGCAATCGCTAAAATTCGCATCTAAGGCACGACTACTTGAAGTTAGCGGCGGGACGACCCTTAATAACTGCATCCCAATCGTTTCGTGATTGCCATGGGGTTTCGTAGGTAGGGGAGTTTACGTAGCGATCTAAGGTGAATTTCAAAGTTGCGCCGCTATTTGGCCCAAGTTCGATTTCAAACCACTTGTCATTAATTGCAATATCTTCACTCTTGCCATCGCTTTGAGTAACAGTAACTTTAGTGAAGTTGTGCTCTCCAAATGTTCCAGCTTGTAATACCAAGTTGCGCGATGCGTTTGCGCTGATATTTGCAACCTGCATCTCAACAGAGGTTGCACTTACTTTTTCAACAATCATGGCGACATCTTCAGGAAGTCCGGTGCGCTTTTTCTGACCATCAAAAGGACGGACTTTTCCATGTTGCAGGCCACCATGTGAAATATGCATCGGTCCACCAAAGACCATTTGAGCAAGTCCTTCAAAGTAAACCGGATTGAACTCTTGCCAAGCGTGAATTTGGTAACCATCAACACGAAGATCTAGACCAACTTCTACATCTGCAGTTGCCGGATCGTAATTATCCCAATCACGTGGAGTACCAGTCTTTGAACGCATCTTCCGTAATTGATTATCAATCAGCGTTAAATTCATATCTAGAATTCTTTCTGGATAATCTGGAATCTCACCACGCATAAATTGGAACCAGGAGACGGTATTTGCGATGTAATGCTTGGTTGCATGTCCAGTTTTTCCATCAAGACCTGAAACACCTGGCGCGATAATCTCATTCCAGTCAGAGCCACGTGGCATCCGATCAATTCGAGCAAGATCTTCATCTGCCATCGAAGTTGTCCAGATGTAAATCATGTTACGAGGGTTAACCATTCGGAAGTCATCCCAGCCAGTGTCAAAATGCTTCATTGGAGATTTGGTAACTCCATCTACATCTTTACGAAGTGACCAAATGAAATCTTCTTGCGAGCGAGCAAGATCTAGATTTTTCATATCCCCAGTAAGTAGAACTGCGTTCATGGACGCATTGGTTAGCGGCTCAATAAGGGTGGTGTAACCATGTGGCCAACGCCATCCGTAATATCCACCCCACCATTTACCGTCGTTGTACTCACCAATTTTTCCAGTCAAACCGACGTTGTCAGGCAAGATGCCATTATTTGCTTTAGCGCGATCATGCCAAACATTTAAATAATCGGTAACCCATTGTTTCAATGAATCATCATGTGAGTACATGTAACCATGAGTCATCAGAGTTGTAGCATTTAAATTAAGTGGAACATCTCCGCGGTTCATCCGCAGATTCATCTTCTCAAGAATTTCGGCATAAACAGCATCATCTGACCAATGACATCTCTTGTTGGCGAAGTCATGGCTCTTTAGATCCTCATAAGGAGCTAAGTAATCATCCAAAACGGTGCGGTGGGTCTGCCAATCTTCATGAGTTACTTGCAGACGTGGACCACGACTTCCATTTAAAGGAGAGCGAATAACTTTGTGCTCTGGATCGTAATTAGGTGCCTCAGGATCTTTGCCGTTGTACATATTTGCAAAACTTTGCGCACGTTGGCGGTCAACTAAACTCTCTGGTTTTGTTAAACCAAAGAAGTAGAAGTACAACATTCCTTCACCGTGATGCATCCAGTCGTAGTACCCATCAAATTCGCGGTGAATCTGTCCATATTGCGTCCACTGCCAAGTGATCATGTCCCACATCTGACGTGCTAATTCATATACCCGTTCATTTCCACCAATTGAATAGAACAGTGCCAAGTTCATAAATGCTTCGTACGGATCATCAGATCCATCCATTGATCCCCATTGATCACGCCAAATCAAAGTGCCATCTGGGCGACAGTAACGAGCGACAAACTCAACAGCGGCATCATTTAACTTATCAATGATTTCACGCTCTTGTTTGGCCCATTTTGGGTTGGAGTGAGGTGCGGATACTTTGACAGATGCGATTTTTTTCGATGAATTAGACATATCTAGATCCTAGTCTCGGATCCAGCAGATTAAAAGGGTTAAGTAAAGATTAAATTATAATCAAGGGTGGTTTTGAATTGCAGAAAGCAAGACTAAAAGACCAAGCACAATCATTACGACCCCTCCAGAGATACGCAAAAGAACAATCCGGCGCACCTCAGTGGCCAACCAAATCCGTGCAGTTCCCGCAAGCAGACCCCAAGTGCCGTCACAAACAAGTGCTAACAATGAAAAAATTACACCGAGCAAAATTAATTGAAAAACTACACTGCCGCGATCGCGGTCAATAAATTGTGGTGCAACAGCGGCGCAAAAAACTATTCCTTTAGGATTTAAAATTCCAACTACAAATCCATCCCTGATTGTTCGCAGCGCACTTGGTGCAGCCGCTTCGCCTTGCTCAAGCATCTGAGTTGAGTGCTCAGCTCTTTTACGAAGAGCATCGATGCCTAAATAAATTAAATAGAGCCCACCACCCCACTGCACTACAGCGTATGCAATTGCAGATTTTTGAATTATTGGCCCAATTCCAACAGCTACCAAAATCGATAGGACTAGAAAACCAGAAGCGTTACCAATGACAGTAATTACGGCAACTTTTCTACCCCAAGCGATTGCCCGGGCAATAGTGAAAAGCACTGATGGGCCTGGTGCCAAAATGATTGCTACAGCCGCAATAAAATATTCCGGAAGCTTGGTTGGAATCACCAAATTCATGCGCTAAAAGTACCGTAGAAAGCAACAAAGCGGGCGCCTCCAATTTCTGGAAGCACCCGCCTTATGGATTAGCGGTTAATTTGTTAACTTACCTTTTGCTAAGTGAGTGCAGTACTCGGTAACCAACAATTGCAACAACTGTTGCGTTGATGATTCCGTTAAATGTGAAATCGCCACTTGTCCATGAGATGTCAGCGATTCCGATAACAAGAGCAGAAGCCACGATGATCAAGTTGCTGGAGTTAGAAAAATCAACTTTTGATTCAATCCAGATTCGAGCACCAAGTACACCGATCATTCCAAATAGTGCAACGCCAGCTCCACCAAGTGCACCGGTAGGAGTAGCGCTTAGTACTGCACCGAATTTAGGTGAGAGTGAAAGCAACACCGCACCAACACCTGCGATCCAGTATGCAGCGGTTGAGTAAACCTTGGTAGCAGCCATTACGCCAATGTTTTCAGCATATGTGGTTGTACCAGAACCGCCACCAGCACCAGCGAGTGTTGTTGCAAGACCATCTGCAAGAAGTGCGTTTCCAATTTCATTATCAAGATTTTTTCCAGTAATTGCAGCAACCGCTTTAACGTGTCCAACGTTTTCAGCGATCAGTACAAGAACTACTGGGAGGAACAAGATAATGGCATTGCCATTAAATGTTGGTGTGGTAAATGTTGGAAGTGCGACCCATTTAGCAGCTGTGATGCCATCGGTCTTTACATCGCCCATTCCGAGTGCAACTGCATAACCGATCACAATTCCAACGAAGATAGAGATGCGACCAAGGAATCCATGGCTAATGGCTGCGATAAGTGCGATTGCGGCCAAAGTAATAATTCCTACTAGTGGACCTGCAGCAAGATTATTTTTCGCAGCACCTGCCAAGTTGAGACCGATCACCATAACGATCGCTCCGGTAACAACTGGAGGCAACATCCACTCAATCCATTTCATTCCAACTTGGCGAACAATCAAACCGATCAACGCCAGGATCACTCCGGCAGCAACTACGCCACCTAGTGCTGCGCCCATTCCGCCATCAGCTTTTGCAGCGGCGATAGGAGCCAAAAATGCAAAGGAAGAACCTAGGTATGAAGGCACCCGGTTTTTGGTGATAATTAAGAAGAGCATTGTTCCGATGCCTGAGAAGAACAAAGTGGTGGTTGGGGACATGCCAGTAAGGATTGGTACTAGGAAGGTAGCTCCGAACATAGCGGCGATATGTTGCAAGCCGATACCAATGGTGCGGGGCCAGCTCAGGCGCTCATCTGGAGCAACTACATCTCCTGAGGTGTGCACTTTCCATGAGAATAGTGAGGACATTAGATCCCTTCTAGAGGTTAATACTGCCTAACAACTTAAAAGGGTAAGGCTCTGAGCAGGGCAAATCTCCGAGTAAGGGCGCGCCACGCCGGGGGTGAAGATGGAGTTGCCCCAATGCGAGCGGGGTAGTTAGATAGCGCAAGGTGATATATCAACTCGATCTATCCAGTTGTAACTTGGTCGCTCAGTTGGTCGCTAAGGAGGCAGTAAATGGCATCACGTAGTGAGCCTTTGGAGTTCACCCTTTTAGGGCTGCTCTCAGCCGGGCCATTACATGGTTATGAATTGCGCAAGCGCTGCTTGGCGATTTTAGGACCATTTAGGGCGCTTTCCTTTGGATCGCTCTATCCGCAATTACGCCGGATGTCATTAAGCAATCTGATTGAAGTATCTGAAAATGAGAGCGTAACTGGAAGTTCACGTCGGGCGAAGATTTCCTACTCAATTACCGATTCCGGCAAAAAAAGATTTGCTGAGTTAACTGAGAACGCTGATGCAAGTGAAGATGAAGCATTTGGAGTTCACTTCGCATTTTTTGGCCCAACATCGCGGACATCTCGCGTACGAATTTTGGAAGGACGCAGACGTCGATTAAAAGATAAGGCAGAAGTGCTTTCAAAAGAGCTCGAGCGCTCGCCGTTAAATGGTGAAGTGCTTGGAATAGATAAGTATTTAATTGAATGGCGTCGTCATTCACTTGATTCAGCAACCCGTGAAATTGCGTGGCTTGATGAAATGATCCAATCTGAAAGGAAAACCCAGTGAGCAAGATCAGAGTAGCAATCGTCGGCGTTGGAAACTGCGCCAACTCATTAGTTCAAGGAGTTACTTACTACAAGGATGCAGCGATCGATCAGGAGATTCCTGGTTTGATGCATGCGAACCTTGGTGGTTATCACATCAGCGACATTGAATTTGTCGGCGCATATGATGTTGATGCCAAAAAAGTAGGTCTTGATCTTGCTGATGCAATTTGGGCGAGTGAGAACAACACCATTAAATTTGCCACAGTTGGAAAAACTGGAATCACAGTAGAGCGCGGAACAACTTTTGATGGCCTCGGTCGCTACTACCGCGAAACCATCTCTGAATCAGATGCAACACCAGTTGATATGGTCGCATCCCTAAAAGCGAAAAAAGTAGATGTGTTGATCTGCTACTTACCTGTTGGTTCTGAAGATGCAGCAAAATTCTATGCACAAGTTTCAATTGATGCTCATTGCGCATTTGTAAACGCGCTTCCAGTATTTATTGCATCTGATCCAATTTGGGCGAAGAAATTTACTGATGCCAAAGTGCCAATTGTTGGTGATGACATCAAGAGCCAAGTAGGAGCAACAATTACTCACCGAATTTTGGCGAAGTTGTTCCAGGATCGTGGAGTTCACTTAGACCGTACATTGCAATTAAATGTCGGCGGAAATATGGATTTCAAAAACATGCTCGAGCGCGATCGCTTAGAGTCAAAGAAGATCTCAAAAACCCAATCTGTTACTTCACAACTTGATCACGATATGGGTGAAGGAAATGTTCATATTGGACCATCTGATTATGTTGCATGGCTAGATGATCGCAAATGGGCTTATGTCCGCCTTGAAGGTCGGGCATTTGGCGATGTTCCACTATCACTTGAATACAAATTAGAGGTATGGGATTCACCAAACTCAGCAGGTGTAATTATTGATGCACTTCGTTGCGCGAAGTTGGCTCTTGATCGCGGAATTGGTGGACCATTACTTTCACCATCAAGCTACTTCATGAAATCTCCACCAGAGCAATACTCCGATGAAACCGCACATGTGCGCACAGAAGAGTTTATTGCCGGAAAGATCGAGCGCTAGTAGTTACTCATGGCTGAAATGGCAGAAATCGCAGTACTAATTGATAATGGCGTTTTAACATTAGGTTTTAATAGGCCTGAAAAAAGAAACGCCATTACAGGTGCAATGTATGCCGAACTTGCAGACCAATTAAATGCTGCAGCAGATAATGATGAAGTTGGTGCAGTTTTAATTTATGGCGAGGGTGATGATTTCACCGCCGGTAATGACATAAATGATTTTCTTAATAATCCACCCTCTGGTGATGATGCACCTGTATGGCGGTTTCTAATTGCAATCCGTGAATTTCCAAAACCGATAGTAGCTTCAATAACCGGACGGGCAGTAGGAATTGGAACTACATTGCTAATGCATTGCGATTATGTGATCGCTGGAAGTGGAACGAAATTATCGATGCCTTTTGTTAACTTAGGGTTAGTACCTGAGGCGGCATCTTCTTATCTTCTTCCAATAATTATGGGACACCAACGCGCAAGCGAACTACTTTTACTCGGAGATGTTTTTTCGGCCGAAAAGGCTCGCGAGTACGGATTAATCAATGAAGTTGTTTCAGATGAGGAAAGTCCAGTTCGTGGCGGTGAAGTTGCTAAGCAACTAGCCGATCAACCACGCAATTCAATCCGTGAAGCCAAAAGATTGATCAAAAAAGCACATGCCCAACCAGTGGCACAAACAATGATTGAAGAGAGTAAGTTATTTCAAGAAGCTTTAGTAAGTGATGAAGCTAGAGATGCTTTTATGAATTTCATTTCGAAAAAAGGAAAATAGAAATGGCACAAGACTTATCTGGAAAAAAAATCTTAATCACTGGCGGTTCCCGTGGAATTGGTTTAGCAATTGCTAAGCGTGCTGCTGCCGATGGTGCGATGGTTGCGATTGCCGCCAAAACTTCAGACCCACACCCAACTTTGCCGGGAACTATCTACACCGCTGCCGATGAAATTCGCGAGGCCGGGGGAGTTGCACTTCCGATTCAATGCGATCTGCGAGATGAAAAGCAGATCGAAAGTGCAGTCGCACAGGCAGCCGCTGAGTTTGGCGGATTAGATATTCTAATTAATAATGCCAGCGCAATTAACTTGACTCCGACTCTCGCAACTCCGGCAAAAAGATTTGATTTGATGTTTTCAGTAAATGTGCGCGCCACCTTTTTGACTTCACAAGCAGCGATTCCACATTTAAAAGAATCTGCCGCTGCCGGTCGTAATCCGCATATTTTGACGATGTCTCCACCACTTTCAATGAGTGCAAAATGGTTTAAGCCACATCTTGCCTACACGATGGCTAAGTATGGAATGAGCATGTGTGTCCTTGGTTTAGCTGAAGAGTTTAAGCGTGATGGAATCAGCGTTAATGCACTCTGGCCACGGACTGCTATCGATACCGCTGCCCTTGCCATGATTCCTGGAATAGATACAGATTTTTGTCGCAAGCCAGAAATTATCGCGGATTCAGCATATGTAATTTTGACTGGAACTGGCAAAAGTGGAAATTTCTTTATCGATGATGAAGTTTTAGCGTCCGTTGGAATTACAGATTTAGAAAAGTATTCAGTTGTTCCAGGAACCACTGAATTTTTACTTGATTTCTTTATAGATTAATTTATTCATCAATTGTAAATGGTGCGCGGATTGGTCCTGGTACTAATCCTGCTGCCGCGTGATTTGTAACTTCACCACGAGCAACTTGGGCTGCGTGTGATTTGTCATGCCAACGTTGCTCGATTTTTCCAAAGCGCCAAAGGGCTAGACTTACTGCCCAGACAACCACAAATGATCCAACTATGAAATAACCCGCAGAGTTCAAATTAAATCTATTGGCATAATCCCAAAATCCACCAGTTAAATTTAATTGCCCTGCGAAGACTTGGGCTATCTCCAACCCACCAACAAAAAAAGCAACAGAGACTGAAAGACCGGTAATAATTATGTTGTAATAAACTTTTCGTACCGGTTTTGAAAAAGCCCAACCGTATGCAAAATTCATAAATGATCCATCGATCGTATCTAGCAGACTCATGCCACCGGCAAAAAATAACGGCAAACTAATAATTGCCCACCATGGCAACCCGGCAATAACAGATGTTCCAGCTAAGACCAGCAAACCAACCTCTGTTGCTGTGTCGAATCCAAGACCAAAGAGAATTCCCAGTGGGTACATCTTCCAACTTTTATCTATGCGACGAGCGATTGGTCCAAAAAAGCGCATTAATAATCCACGGGCATTTAAATGTTTTTCAAGTTCTTCTTCGCTATACATGCCTTTTCGCATATTCATAAAAACGCGAACGATGGATTGTAAAACAATAAAGTTCAATAGTGCGATTAAAAGTAAAAACCCACCGCTAATGCTGGTTCCGATTAATCCGGTGTAATGATGTAACGAAGAGTTGTCATCCTTTAACTGAGAACCAAGAGATTTGATTCCGAAATTAAGCAACATCGCTAAAGCGAAAACAACTGATGAATGCCCAAGGGAGAAGAAAAATCCAACAGCTAGTGGACGTTGGCCTTCACTCATTAATTTTCTAGTGGTGTTATCAATCGCAGAGATATGGTCGGCATCAAATGCGTGCCGCATTCCTAAGGTGTAGGCGAGTGCTGCAGTTCCCCAACCAAACAAAGCGCCATCTGATAGTTGGTAAGAAGCACTGTTTGTAGCTGCCCACATCAACAAGGCACCTGCGATGTGCAAGAAGGCGATAAATCCGAACATGGCGTACAGGCGGCGCCACTCCTGCGCATTCAACTTATTTCGCCCCGACGTAGAAGAGACGGGCTTGAGGATTACGTTCACCTTTGAAAGTTATTGCAAACCATTTGCACCTGCAACTTGAAATTGCTTTTTTTGAGCGAGTACGGTCCCAAAGTGAGCCTTTTTCTTCCCCTAACGCGGATCCTCCCTTCAAAGCGGGATTACCCAGGATTTAGAAGCGGCTGGCGGCATGATCTGCTTGCCGGGGTGGCGGTTGGGGTTGTGGCCCTGCCGTTAGCGCTGGCTTTTGGAATCTCGACCGGAACTGGGGCCGCATCTGGATTAGTTACCGCAATTGTGGCCGGGTTTATTGCCGCACTATTTGGCGGATCCCGTTTTCAAGTTAGTGGCCCAACTGGGGCGATGACAGTTGTACTAGTGCCAATTGTTGCCAAATACGGAGTAGGCATCATGCCAATTGTTGGCCTGATGGCCGGATTGATAATTATTTTGCTGGGGCTATTTAAATTAGGAAGATATTTAGCAGCGCTTCCATGGGCGGTACTAGAAGGCTTCACAGTTGGAATTGGCATTGTGATTGCGTTACAACAACTTCCACTTGCGTTGGACATTGCAAAACCAGAGGGTAGTAACGCAGCCAGAGTTGCTTGGGCAACATTAAAAATTGCAATTGTTGATGGATTTAAAGGCGGTCCAGTAATTATTTTGCTGACCGCAATTACCTTGATGTTGATTTCAGGTCGTTTTACTAAAACAATTCCAGCGAGCATTATTACGGTTATTTTTTGCACATTACTTTTATTGTTTTCGCCTTTAGAAGCAAAAACTATCGGAGAGTTGCCGCGCTCACTGCCGATGCCAAAACTTCCCGAGATTCCAGCATCAGGTTGGTCAGCAATTATTTACGCTGCATTTGCGGTTGCTGCCCTTGGAGCAATTGAGTCGATTCTTTCAGCACGTGTAGCTGATGGAATGGAACATGCAAAAACTCATTTACATGATGGCGAGAAACATGACTCTGATCGTGAATTATTTGGTCAGGGTTTAGCTACGGTAGCTGCATCAATGATGGGCGGAATTCCGGCAACTGGTGCAATCGCACGTACAGCAGTAAATGTTCGTTCAGGTGCACGGACTAGATTTGCGGCAATGGTGCATTCCATGCTCCTTTTATTATGTGTGCTGCTTTTAGCCCCAGCAGTCGGCCAAATTCCGATCAGCGCACTTGCGGGAATCTTGATCGTGACTGCGGCCAGAATGGTAAATCCGGTTTCAGTTCGCGAGGCTTTGGTAACGACAAGAAGTAGTGCGATTGTTCTAATCACAACTGCAATTATTACCGTGGCAGTTGACTTGATTTGGGCGGTTGGAATTGGATTACTTTTAAATTTAGCTCTTACTAAAATCCCCATGATTAACAAAGTGATTGATCGACAGTAAGGTTGTGGCATGGATTTAGGGGCATTTGGCGACTTACCAGCACTCCTTGGTTTTGCGCCTTCAAGTGAACCTCAGATAAATACTGATCAACTTCTTTCGCATTTAGGAACCCTTCCCAAATTTCCAACTGATTTTCAAATCCTCCGTGGGAAAAAATGGAATCATGAAGGTGTCGCGATTACCGAAATTAGTTGGAGCGTTGGATGGGGACCAAGAACCCAGGCTTATCTTTTGACTCCAGAAGGAGTAACGACACCACTTCCGGGTGCTTTGTTTTTGCACAGCCATGATGATGTGAAAGAGTTTGGGAAAGAAAAACTGGTAGCCGGTGGAACTGAGCTCCCAGAACATTTGCAATGGGTAAAAAGAGATCATTATGGAAATCAAGCACCTGCGAATGAGTTAGCAAAACGTGGCTTTGCGGTTTTAGCATTTGATGCATTTATGTGGGGATCACGTCGATTCCCTGAAGAAGTGATGCCAAACCGGCTAAAAGAAGTTTTAGGTTCGGATGATTACGAACTTTTATCGGTGATGCATGAATCTATGTCGTTATCTAAATATTTGAGTTTGTTTGGCGCGACCTTGGCGGGATTGCTGAACTTCGATGATCGAGTTGCCCTTGCCGTCGCACACACCCTTCCTGAATTCACTGATTCCATTTCGGCAGTTGGACTTTCTGGGGGAGGGTGCCGTGCTATTTATTTACATGCAACGACTACCGCTGATCAATTAAGGGCAACAGTCTGCGTTGGTGCCATGGCAACTTATGGTTCAATGTTGGAATCACATGTGGCGCCACACTCGTGGATGTTTTTTCCACACGATTTAGCATCGGTAACGGACTGGCCTGGAGTTGCAGTGATCGGCGCACCTAAACCTTTGTACATTCAATATTGTGGAAATGACCAACTCTTTACTCCCGCTGGAATGAAAGATGCTGATAAAAGCATTTCACAACATTACGCAAAAATATCGGCAGAGTACCGGGGAGATTTTTATCCCGTTAAACATTCATTTACGGCTGCAATGCAAAAGGATGCATTTGATTGGATGAAAAGCCATGGATGAAAACCGCTTTTTAGGCAATGATCGCCTAGCTCGCGAAATTTACGAAGTGATGCGTGAGTTCCCAATCTTGTCGCCACATGGCCATGTCGATCCAAAAATTTTATTAGAGAACAAGCCTTTTCAAAATCCAGTCGAATTACTGATAACTCCTGATCATTATGTAACTCGCCTGCTTTTCAGTCAGGGTGTTTCTTACGAAGCTATTTCGATTCCACATGCGGATGGTTCGCGCTCGGATGTAGACCCACGCGAAGTTTGGCGAATATTTGCCAAACATTGGCACGCTTTTAGATCTACGCCATCCCGAATCTGGATTGAAGAGATTTTTTATACTCTTTTTGAAATTAACGAACCGTTAACCATCGATCGGGCAGATTATTTTTATGATCGAATAAATGAACAGCTACATACACTAGCGTTTTTGCCGCAAACCTTATTTAAAAAGTTCAACATTGAAGTTTTAGCAACCACAGATGCGACTTCAGACCCATTAAGTACTCATCTTGAGTTAGCCAAGTTAAATATAGGCGGACGAGTAATTCCGACTTTTAGACCTGATGATGTTTCAGATCCCGATCGACCAGGGTGGAAAACCGCTGTGGCTGAACTGGCAACCGTTAGCGGCGAAGATTGCGTCACCTTCACCTCTTACCGCAACGCATTGAGAAACCGGCGCGATCATTTCAAGCGTCACGGTGCGACCGCCACTGATCATGGGGTGGCCAATTGCGAGACCCTGATTTTGGATAGCAAAGAACAAGAAAAACTCTTTGCAGTGATTTCGAGTGGAAAATTTTTAAAAGCAGATGCCAATCAATTTAGAGCGATGATGTTGCTTGAACATGCCCGCATGGCTTCCGATGATGGTTTGATAATGCAGATTCACCCAGGTTCATCGCGTAGTCATAATCATCAAATTGCCAAAATATATGGCGCAGATCGCGGTTTTGATATCCCAGTTGCCACTAACTATGTCCGTGAGTTACAGCCACTCTTAAATGAAGTTGGCTTGCACCCTAATTTCAGAGCTGTTTTATTTACATTGGATGAAAGTACGTACTCCCGTGAATTGGCCCCACTAGCTGGCGCATATCCTTCGTTGCGATTGGGCCCACCATGGTGGTTCCACGACAGTTTAAATGGAATGCAAAGGTGGCGAGAGAGCGTCACTGAAACTGCCGGTTTCTACAACACCGTTGGGTTTATAGATGACACTCGGGCATTTGCATCTATCCCGGTTCGCCATGATGTTGCCCGCAGATTTGATGCAACATATTTAGCTAATGAAGTTAATCGCCATCGGTTGAGCAAAACAGATGCTCTAGAGGTAGGCGCTGATATCGCATACAACCTTTCAAAAGAGTATTTCAAACTCTAATGGCGCAATTAAATCGTGAAAATTATTCATCACATAGATCTGCAAATCCCCCTCAATATAATTTAGAGCAAGTAAAAATTGGGGTCATACATATGGGGCTCAGTGCCTTTCATAGGGGACATCAAGCACTTTTTTTCGAAAAAATCTTGCGAAGTGGAAATTTTAATTTTGGAGTTGTTGGGGTTACTCAAAGAAGTAGTGATGTGGCAGATGTAATGAATAGCCAAGATTGCCTCTACACAATAAATGAACGCGAAGGTGCTGGTTTTGCGCCAATCATCGTAGGTGCGATCCGCAAAGCAGTGTTTTTCCCGCAGGCAAGGGCAGAATTACTAGAAATAGCGCGAAGTGAAAATCTCAAGCTGATTACGTTAACTGTTAGTGAAAAAGCGTATCAATGCAACTCCGCCCGAAATGGAGTAAATCTATCTTCCGCAGAAGTCCAAGCAGATATCGCAGATACAAATTCTTTGCTTACCTTTCCCGCACGATTGTTAGATTTACTAGTGGCGCGATTCGAGAGCGGCATGCCAGGAGTGGCAGTCATTTCCTGTGACAACTTGCCAACAAATGGGGATATCACCCGAGCGGTAGTAGTTGATTTAGCAATTAAACAGAATCGCTCAGCAGAATTTTTAAATTGGCTAAAATCAGAGATTAGATTTCCGAATTCAATGGTAGATCGCGCAGTTCCAGCGATTACTCAGGATTCCATAGATGAGTTTTATCAAAGTTATGGGTATGAGGACCGATCGCTAATCACTGCAGAGCCATATCTGGAGTGGGTAATTGAAAATGACCCAGTAAGTGAATACTTAGCACCTGTAGGAGCAAGATTTGTGGAAAAAGTCGCTCCGTATGAAGCAATGAAGATTCGGGTATTTAATGGTGCTCATTCTGCATTGGCGTATATCTGTCAATTGGCAGGAATTGAATATGTGGCTGAGGGAGTAGTTGATTCGGTAATCGGAGGTTTCATTAAGAATTTTCAAGAGAAAGAAGCAGGTAGGTCATTTGTTGCGCCAGCTGATCTTAATCCAATTGAATACGCCAAGATTATTCGTAAAAGAGTTAGTAACTACGCACTCTTACATAAGAGCCTGCAAATAGCCATGGATGGTTCGCAAAAATTACCGCAACGAACCTTTGCATCAGCAAATGATCTGCTTAAGTTGGATTTAAGTACAGATCACATCACCTTGATTATTGCTGCATGGCTAAGATTTTTGGAAATTAATGAAAAAGTTAATGATCCACTAGGGGCTTCATTGCAAAATTTAGTTCGAAATCCAGATGCCTTGCAGAGCGTTAGTGATACTTTGAGTTTTGAAGGGCTTGCGACAAAAGTGGATCCTAAATTATTTCCACAGATCGCAGCATGGTTAGCACAATTAAGAGTTAAACCTGTTCGGGAAGTATTGCAAACCTTAAAGAGTTGATCCGTATAACCTGGAAAGATTGAATTCATGATGCTTGCCGTGTTCGGCTTTTGTTAACTGACCATTAGCGACTTTTACTATCTCATCAAAAAGAATTTGACCAACTTCTTCAAGAGTTTGGGTTCCATCTGAAATAGTTCCAGCGTTGAGATCAATTAAGTCAGTCAGTACTAAACCCATCTCGCTATTTGTTGCGACTTTAATCGTTGGGATAACAGCTGATCCGGTAGGAGTTCCTCGCCCGGTAGTAAATACGGTGATGTTTACATCAGCAGCGGCAAATCCAGTTAACTGTTCAATGTCATGACCCGGTGTATCCATAAAGTACAAACCTGGTGCGGTTGGGCGATCGGCGAATTCGAGCACTCCAGTAAATGGTGCGTTGCCAGCCTTTTTAGCAGCCCCTAAAGATTTTTCTTCTAGCGTGGACAAGCCACCCTCAATATTTCCGCGTGAAGGTTGTGCTCCGCGAATATCTATTCCTTCATAATTGATAGATCTTTCATACCGTGCAACGACTTCAATAATTTGAGCACCAACTTTTGGATCTAATGCCCGGGCAGCCAGCAAATGTTCAGCTCCAAGAATCTCCATTGTTTCGGCCAAAATAGATGTGGCACCAAATTCAACAAATCGATCACTAGCAATTCCAAGTGCTGGGTTTGCGGTTATGCCTGAATAAGCATCAGATCCGCCACACTCAAGTCCTAGAACTACTGAACTCCATGGAGCAGGAGTTCGAGATTGTGCTGCGGCTTGCTCTGCCAATTCAGTGGCTTTTTCAAGAGCGGTGGTAACCAATTTAAACATTGAGCCGGCATCAGATAATTTAACTTCGACAAGGGGAATCGGGCTAAATTTTTTGGCTCGCTCAATAATTCCTGCTTCAACATCGGTTCCAATAGTTAGGGCTACTGTGGTGAAAATATTTGGATTTCCGGCAAAACCAGCAAATGTTTTTGTGATCCGCTCAAAATCATTATCAATCTCACCGGACCAGTCATGACTTATCGCTACAGCACCAGGTGTTGCATCAGCGATGTCTCGGGCTGCGTTAGAGAGTGCTTGGTGAAGCGGCAAAATCAAAATATGGTTTCGAAATCCCCATCTGTCATCAGGGCGGGCATATCCGAGAAGTGGTGATATTGGATTACTCATTAGACACTACGGACCAATCGAGGAACCAAGATCTCACCTGATTGGTTTTGTTCGCTAATTGTTTTTGTGTGATCGGCAGTTGAAATTATTTTATCCACCATATCTTTGGCGGTTGCTTCGAATTGAAGATCAAACTCGCCGGAGATTGCTTGATGAAGTGCACTATTGCTTGCCACATTTAAAACTGGAATCAATGGGAAACCAGAAGGCGGTTGATTTACATCTGGGAAAGAGATGATTAATTGTACTTTTTGCGACATCAGCATCGAGAAGTGTTTAGCCGAGCCACCTGCTTCACTAATAATTACATATTTAATACCAATATGAGTCAACTCAGTAAGTAAAGGTTCAATTTCGAAATCACGTGATAATTCAATTCCAACTACTAACTCTTCTAACGGATATGGGAAGTGGCTGTAATTAATCGCCAATTCACGTGCTGCGGCAGCGCCAGTTGCAACTGTGCCCTCAACGCCACCACTTTCTTGAATAACAAGATACTCAGTTGATTTTGTTAATTTAGTAATTTTCTCAGTTAATTCATTTCCTTGTGTGGTCTCACAACCTAATCCAACAACTAGTACTGAACCTACATTTGGGTGAGAAGCCAGTGCGATGAAGAAATCATCAATTCCGGAAACATCCACCCCAATAATTGCGCAACCATGCTGGTGTGCAAAAGTTATACCGCCAACTTCTTGTGCGATTCGACGCGAAACCACAGTTGAACAAACCACTGATGGCAAAATTAATTGGTGATGGCGGATACCTACACCACGACCTTCATGTTGGAATCCCCAAATCTCAGGAAGGCTCATGAATTTTCCGTTGAAAGACGATCGCCTAAAACGTTGTGGGTATGAACATGCGAACCGGTTGCAATACTTTTTGTGGCATGGCCCATGCGTTCGCCATATTTAATAATGCCATCACCTTTGGCGATATCAGCAGTAGAAATTTTGTGACCACGAGGGATTGCCTCGATTGCGCTTACCTCGCGCCCATCTTGCGAAATTTTTTCACCCGCATTGATATCTGCCAAACAGACCGCAATATTGTCTTTTGGGTTCAAAAATAAAATTTTCCGCTGCTCCGCTGGTGAACTCACAGGTGGCATTCTATGTAATTTCTCTGCTAGATTTTCCCTTAGGTCATGAGTTTCAGCTTTAAGCCCCGGCTCGCTGAACGGCAACCCTCCACCGCGGTGGGGTGCTCCGGGTGAAGACCTGGCCAGAGATGGCAAGCGCGGACTAAGGCAACTTCCCTCTAATACGCCGAGGTCCGGTCCATAAACGTCACACGGGCGGTTATGAAAACCGAAAGGGTATGAAATGAAACTCAGAAAAATTATTGCCATTTCAGCAGCAACAGTTTTGGCGTTGACATTAAGTGCTTGTTCATCAACAAGTGAAGAAGCAGTTGTCGAAACCACAGCAGCAGCTGATTGCACCCCAGATTCATTGGCAACGCTAACTCCAGGAACATTAACAATTGCAACCGGAGAACCTGCTTATGAGCCTTGGGTATTAAATGACAAGCCAGAAGCTGGCGAAGGATTTGAAGCAGCAGTGGCTTATGCCGTTGCAAAACAATTGGGATATGACAACGCAAAAGTTAGTTGGGTTCGTACCACCTTTGATTCAGCAATCGCTGCAGGACCAAAGACTTTTGATTTCAACATTCAGCAATACTCAATTACCGAAGACCGTGCAAAAGTTGTTGATTTCTCAAGCGCTTATTACAAATCAAATCAATCAATTGTTTCTTTTAAAGGAAGCAAAATTGATGGCGTAACTTCTATCGCTGGTTTGAAAGACGCAAAGCTTGGCGCAGCTGTTGGATCAACATCACTCGATGCAATCGAGAACCAACTTGGCCTAAAAGCTCAGGTATTCAATGACAATGCTGCTGCAGTTGCTGCATTGAAGAATGGTCAGATCGATGGACTCGTCGTTGATCTGCCAACCGCTTTCTATCTTTCAGCAGTAGAAGTGCCTAACGGCATAATTGTTGGACAGATCGAAAACAGCGATTCAAATGATGCTGGCGCTGGTTTGCTTTTGGCAAAAGACAGCGCTTTAACCGCATGTGTTACTGGCGCGGTTGATGCAATTCGCGATAGCGGCGAATTGAAAACGATCGAAGATAAGTGGCTAACAGTTGGAGCCGGAGCGCCGGTTCTAAAGTAGTAGCTGTCTAAAAGCAGAAATGAGTTCGACAGAGCAGGGCGCGATCTCCGATGATGGAGGTCGCGCTTCTGCTTTTTCAAAAACGTGGGAACCAAGCGAACTGGAAATTTCGCGAAGAAAAGTACGCAAAAAGCAAAATCAACGCAACACTCTCATCGCAATATTTTCAACAGTAGTAGTCCTAGGCACACTAATCACTCTTTTAGTGACCTCACCGGGCTTTAAATCTTTGACAGATACTTTTTTTGCTTGGGCATATGGCGTCGAAGTTTTACCTAAAATTATTTTAGGATTTAGTACAAATGTATTGCTGACCATTATTGCATCGACCTGTGTGGCTATTTTTGGAATGATTATTGCACTTACCAGAACATCAAGATCGCCAGCGCTGCTACCTTTTAGAATTTTAGCTACCGCTTATGTTGATGTCTTCCGGGGGATACCGATGCTTTTGGTGATCTTGCTCGTGGGTTTTGGCATCCCCGCACTTCGAATAAACGGGTTAACTAATAACGTCTTAATTTTAGGTACAGCAGCGGTAGTAATTACATACTCGGCATATGTCGCCGAAGTTTTGCGAAGTGGAATTTTGACGGTACATCCAAGTCAGCGGGCTGCGGCACGATCTCTTGGATTGTCACATTTCCAAACCCTTAGATTTGTAGTTCTACCACAAGCATTGCGTCGAGTAACTCCACCCCTATTGAATGATTTAGTTTCGCTCATCAAAGATACCGGCCTGGTTTCAATTCTCGGTGTTACAGATGCAATTAGAGCAGCTCAAATCGCCAGCAGTAGAAGTTTTAATTACACCCCTTATGTGATGGCGGCAATAGTTTTTCTCTTAATTACAATTCCACTTACCAGATTTACGGATAGAACGATCAGACGTTCGATTGAGAAACAAAATGCGCAGGGACTAGCATGAGCATTCCAGTCCTTGAAATTAGTAATTTACGTAAATCTTTCGGCGATGAAGTTGTGTTGCAAAATATTTCTTTTAGCGTCCCAGTCCACACCGCAACGGTTTTTATTGGCGCTTCAGGCTCTGGTAAATCAACCTTGCTCCGGTGCATAAATCTGCTGGACAGTGTTGATGATGGGGTCATAAAAATAGATGGCGAAGATATAACTGACCCGAGTATAAAAAGTGATCAGGTCCGCCGAAAATTAGGAATGGTATTCCAAGCATTTAATCTTTTTCCGCATATGACTGTTAGGCAAAATATTACTTTGGCCCCAATCCAAGTACATGGTTTATCAAAAGATGAAGCAAACTCTCGCGCAGATGAATTACTGATTCGTTTTGGGCTTATGGAGAAAGCTGATCAATACCCAGATCGTTTAAGCGGTGGACAGCAGCAAAGAGTTGCAATCATTCGTTCTATTGCTTTGCGGCCTAGATTATTACTGCTCGATGAGATTACCTCTGCCCTTGATCCAGTTTTGGTAAATGAGGTCCTAAGCACGGTGCGGGATCTAAAAAATGATGGCATGACGATGGTTTTAGCTACACATGAAATGGGTTTTGCAAAACAGGTAGCTGATGAGGTTTGCTACCTAGAGGCTGGTCAAATAGTTGAACGGGGAAGTGCGCAACAAATGATTGAAACTCCGCAAGATCAGCGAACCATAGATTTCCTCAAGCGGGTTCATGAAGCTGGCCGGCTTTAGTAATGGCTTTACAAAATTTTGAAATTGTGGCCGGAGATCCAAACTCAAAAGTAATTTTGCACGTTCCACATTCGGCAACTTTTATTCCAGATGATTTACGCAAAGATATTTTGCTTTCCGACCAAGAGTTAAAAGCAGAGTTAGATGAGATGACCGATACTTTCACAGAGGCGATCGCACTCAAAGCAGCAGAGTTAAGTGGAAGTAAGCCTTGGCTATTTGTTAATAACTTTTCGCGCTTAGTGATAGATCCTGAGCGCTTCCCGGATGAGCGAGAAGCGATGAATTCGGTTGGTATGGGTGCGGTCTATCAAAAAACCTCAATTGGCACACAGTTGCGTAACCCCGATCCAACAGTTGAAAAACAATTACTAGCTGATTACTTCCATCCATACGCAAGAGCTTTAAGTGATTTGGTGGAAAAGCGATTCACTGTGTTAGGGGAAGTAACTTTGATTGATGTTCACTCATACCGTGTAAATCAACATCCAAATGCGATTAACCATGGGCAGATTCGTCCACCGATCTGCATTGGCACAGATCCATTTCACACTCCCACATGGTTAACTGAAGCAGCACAATCTGCTTTTTCTATAATTGGAGAGAATTACCTAAATCAGCCATACTCTGGAACTTATGTACCTTTAATTTTTTACCAGAAAGAAGCTAAAATCACGTCGTTGATGATGGAGACACGTGCCGATACTTTTCTTACTGATGAGCTAATAACGCACGCTGGATTTGAGACTGTCACCAAAGCACTCGCTAACTTGGTGGATTTAATCCAACTGCGCTAAAACTCGCTCGCCCCATTTTTGAATTACTGGTTTCCAAGTTGCGATCAGCGAGCCTTCAGCTTCATGTATCTCTTTTGCGACACCTGATCGTCCAGAACTCTTATAAGCATTATCTGCGTGAATTTCCCACTCTTGGACTAAATCGCCATCAACCTCTGGGTGGAATTGAACTGCGTAAATATTATCTCCAATTCGATAAACCTGATTTGGGCAAAGTTCAGATGAAGCAAGAACTGTTGCTGAACTTGGTAATTTTGAGACAAGATCTTCATGCCATTGAGTGACTGGAACTGGAAATAGTTTTGTAACGGATCCAAATACTGGATCTGTATCGGCAATTTCGTTGAAAGTTATTGAGTGCAATCCGATTTCTCCGGTTAGAGCGCGACTGACCTCACCGTCAGTTGCGACTGCTAATAATTGTGCCCCTAAACAGATTGCAAAGATTGGAATATTTCGAGTAACTGCATCTGCCAACAATGATCTTTCAGCTGGTAACCACGGAGCAACATCATCTTCAGTAGCACTCATTGAGCCGCCCAGCGGGATTACAGCACAAATTCCGTTTGGTACAGAGGTGGGCACATCTGCACCATTGAAGGCGGTGATAATTTCTAAATTAAATCCGATTTCTTCAAGCCAGGTTCCAACTAAATGTGGGTGATCTTGTTTGCCATTTTGGAGCACTAAAATAGTGGGGAGATTAATCGGCGAACTCATTTTATAATCTTACTAGAGCATGCTTTAAGAAGTGTTGAGATACCCTATAGAGATGTCGATTCAGTCAGAACGTAAAATTCATCCTGCTTGGATCGCCGCAATCATCACTTTTTTCACATTAATTGCAACATCGGGTTTTAGGTCAGCGCCATCAGTTTTAATGATTCCCCTTGAGGATGCTTTTGGTTGGGGACGGGATCAGATCTCTTTAGCGATTTCAATAAATGTTTTACTCTTCGGATTGACTGCGCCATTTGCTGCGGCGTTAATGGATCGTTTTGGAATTCGTAAAGTTGTAATGTGCGCATTAACAACCGTCGGTCTTGGTGCCGCTTCAACAGTCTTTATGACGCAAGCATGGCATTTAGTTGCTCTCTGGGGTGTTGTAGTTGGAATTGGCACAGGTTCGATGGCTTTAGTTTTTGCTGCGACAATTGCAAATAGATGGTTTGTTACCAATCGTGGTTTGGTAATTGGAATATTGACGGCGGCCTCTGCTACTGGACAGCTCATCTTTCTGCCAGGACTTTCTGCGCTTGCTGCAGATCATGGTTGGCGAGCAATTTCAATCACCGTAGCGTTAGGCGCATTTGTGATGGTGCCAGTTATTGCTTTATTTTTAAAGGAACGGCCAACTGATATTGGAATGAAACCTTATGGCGCACCAATGAATTGGGTTGAGCCGCCAAGAAATACCACCAACGCTGCGGTCGTTGCAATTGAGAGTTTAAAAAGCGCCATGAAAGTTCGAAATTTTTGGTTTTTAACTGGTTCGTTTTTTGTCTGCGGCTTATCAACCAGTGGATTAATCGGAACGCATTTTATTCCCGCAGCACACGATCACGGCATGGGACAAATTGCAGCCGCTTCTCTCCTAGCGTTAGTAGGAGTTTTTGATGTTGTTGGAACATTGGCATCCGGTTGGCTTACCGATCGTGTTGATCCTAAGAAATTACTTTTCTTCTATTACTTCCTTCGTGGTGTTTCACTCTTCTTGCTACCTTCAATTTTATTTACCACCGTTCATCCATCAACTTTGGTATTTGTGATTTTCTACGGTTTGGATTGGGTCGCTACCGTACCGCCAACCGTGATTTTATGTAGAACTGTGTTGGGTGCTGAGCGAGCAACTGTTGTTTATGGGTGGGTTTTTGCTGCGCATCAAATTGGTGGTTCGATTGCGGCCCTAGGTGCTGGAATTTTAAGAGTGCAACTTGGAGATTATGCGTTGGCCTTTTATGTGAGCGGATTTTTGTGTGTGATAACCGCTTTTGCGGTCTTAAAGATTACTGATCAAACTTCAGTTAAATCCTGAGCCAATCTACGTAGAGATTCACGAACTACTTCGCCATCAGATGTGCGCCAAAGTGGTGGCATAGTATTTAACAAAATCGAACCATAGCGTTTGGTAGTGATTCGAGAATCTAAAATCGCAACAACGCCGCGATCATCAACACCGCGAATTAACCGCCCAGTTCCTTGGGCCAGCAAAAGCGCAGCACGAGGGAGAGATACCTGCATAAATCCACTTCCACCAGTGCTGTCGACTTGTGCGGCTCGGGCTGCCATTACTGGCTCGTCAGGGCGGGGGAATGGAATGCGATCAATAGCCACCAAAATACAAGATCTGCCCGGCACATCAACTCCTTGCCAAAGTGAAATAGTTCCCAACAAAATTGAAGTCTCATCTGCAGCAAATTTTTCAACCAATGGCCCAACAGCGTCACCACGTCGTTGAGAAATAATTTTAATTGGAAGATCGTGAAGTGCTTTATGTAAATACTCTTGGGCACTCTCCAAAGCCTTCCAGGAAGAAAAAAGTGCCAATGTTCTTCCGCCGGCAGCTTTTATAAGTTCACCAAGTTCGACAAATGCATCAATACTTACCGCTTCCCGTGAGGGTTCAGGTAAACCACGTGGAAGGTAAAGCATTCCTTGATTAGCGAAATCAAAAGGTGAACCTACATCCAGCATTTGCAGATTCCCTGGATCAATCTCATTATCTTTAAGTTCGATGTCGCTTTCATCGCCGATGGTAAACCCAATACTTTTGGCGATACTGTCAAAACTTTTCCCAAAAGTTAGTGTTGCAGAGGTTGCGATAACTGGAGTTTTCTTCAATAAGTTATCACGCAGTAAAGATGCCACCGTAAGAGGTGCAAGTTGCAAAGTTTTGTAAGTTGGTTCAAACCAGAGCACGCTATCTGGTGTTAACTTCAATAACTTTGCCAAAGTTTGATTGACTTCATTTACTGCACCTTTAGCCCTGGCACGTGTTGCAATCTCATCGGGGGAGCCGGCTTCACCTTCTGCGCCGATTTCATTAATCACAATTTGAGCAGTTTCGCGTAAATATTTAATTGGCGCAGAAAGTGAGATTGGCAAAGTATCAAGTCGACCTTGCTTCGTGGGATCTGAGCGATATTCAGTTGCAAAATATTCCATCGCTGCATCAAGATCACTTGCCGCTGCACCAAATGCATCTGTTGCCGCCCCTGGCTTATATTTTCGGGCCATACCTGCAGCACGTAGCGCGCGAGTTGAAGATAACTCTTCAGTGATCGCTTGAGTTGTTCGATCTAGAAACTCATGGGCTTCATCCAGAACAACAGCATCACGGTTCGGCAAAATCGGATGAGATTCAACTATCTCTATTGCTAGCAACGTATGGTTTGTGACCACGATGTCAGCAACTTGTGCGGCGTCCTTGGCTTTAACCGCAAAACAACTTTGTCCAAATGCACATTTATCAGCACCAACACATTCACGACCTGAGACAGAGTTGGCAAGCCAAACTTTTCGATCAACTTCAGGAGCATCATCTCGATCACCTGTTGCTTCGGGATCTTTAATCCATTCTCGTAAAGATTTACTTTGACCTTCAAGGGCGCCAAGTTCCATCAGAAATTCACCATCAGGATCTGCTTGTCCACTATTCATCTTCTGCAAACAGAGATAATTTCCGATGCCTTTATAGATCGCAAAACTTATGTCGCGACCTAAAACTTTTGATAACGCTGGAGCAACCCGCGGGAGATCACGTTCAACCAACTGTCTTTGCAAAGCGAGGGTTGCAGTTGCTACCAATACTTTTTTTCCGTGAACTAACGCCGGAACAAGGTAAGCCAATGATTTTCCGGTACCGGTTCCAGCTTGGACTATTAAATGATGGCGATCGGACAGTGCGTTTGCTACCGCCTCAGCCATCTCAATCTGACCTTCACGTGCAGATCCTCCGATTGCTTCGACGGCGGCATCTAGGGCTTTGCGCACTTTTGCAGATTGGGCACTCACTACTCAACCTTACTGATAAATAAAAAATACCCCCGTCACTAAAATTAGTAGCGGGGGTATTTTTAAGTTTTTTAGAGATCGTAGTAAAGCTCAAACTCCGCTGGGTGTGGACGAAGACGAACATAGTCGACTTCTTGCTTACGCTTCCATTCAATCCAGGTTGAAATTAGATCTTCAGAGAAAACGCCTCCACGAGTTAAGAACTCATTATCTTTCTCAAGATTATCAAGGACTACATCCAGTGATCCTGGAACTTGTGGAATATTCGCTGCTTCTTCGCCCTCTAATTCGTAGAGATCCTTATCAACTGGGGCAGGTGGTTCGATTTTGTTAAGGATTCCATCAAGACCGGCCATCAACATCGCTGCGAAGGCAAGATATGGATTTGATGAAGGATCTGGGCAACGGAATTCGATTCGCTTTGCCTTTGGATTAGAACCAGTGATTGGAATTCGGATACATGCAGAACGGTTACGTGCAGAGTAAACAAGGTTTACTGGTGCTTCATAACCTGGAACCAATCGACGATAAGAGTTAACGGTTGGGTTGGTGAAAGCAAGAAGTGATGGAGCATGCTTTAACAATCCACCAACATACCAACGTGCCATGTCAGAAAGATCGCCGTATCCACTACCGAAGAACAATGGCACGCCATCTTTCCAAAGTGATTGGTGAACGTGCATACCTGAACCGTTATCTCCGAAGAGTGGCTTTGGCATGAAGGTTGCAGTTTTGCCATTTGCCCATGCGGTGTTGCGAATGACATATTTAAATTTCATAACATCATCGCCGGCAGTCAAAATATCGGTGTAACGATAGTTAATTTCCATCTGACCAGCGGTTCCAACTTCATGGTGTGAACGCTCAACAAGCAATCCGACTTCGCCAAGTTTCATAACCATCTCATCGCGAAGATCTGCGAATTGATCTGTTGGTGAAACTGGGAAATAACCACCCTTGATTCGAGTGCGGTATCCACGGTTGGGAGTTCCGTCTGCGTCGTATTCAATTCCGGTATTCCATGCGCCTTCGTAAGAATCAATGTGATGGAAAGATTCATTCATTCCGGTTTGGAATCGAACCGAATCAAAAACATAGAACTCGGCTTCTGGAGCGAAAAATGCGGTGTCTGCAATTCCGGTCGAGCGCATGAATTCAACAGCTTTGGCAACAACACCACGTGGATCGCGAGAGTATGGAGTGTTATCAACTGGATTGTGAACAGAGAAGAGGATGATCAAAGTTTTTTCTTTGCGATATGGGTCGATATATGCCGATTCCGGAACTGGGAATAATTTCATATCTGATTCGTGAATAGCTTGGAAGCCGCGAATAGATGAACCATCAAACATCAAACCATCAGTGAAGACCGCTTCATCAAATGATTCCACTGGCACGTTAAAGTGATGTTGAATGCCAGGCAGATCGATAAAACGGACATCGACTAATTTGACATCATTTTTCTTGATGTAATCAAAAACTTCAGCCGCATTCTTAAACATAATTCCTCCGGTTGATCGCGTTGCTTAAATCGGAAAGTTTTAACCCGCCCTCGACGCTGAGGGGCGAAGTATCAACAGGGAAAAGATACGCGGTAAGGGTGTGGAAGAGATAACCCGAATGTTTCCGCAGTGTTACAGACCCTCAAGCAATGGGTTAGGCCTATGATCTGCGCATGGATTCTGCTGAGTTCGACCCAGAGGCGGGCGAAGATGGGGGCTTTCCGCTGCCGATCGCCTCAAACTGGCGACGAGCCCAAGCGATCACCATAGATTGGATTGGCTCACTATTTGTGGCCACCCTTCTGTTGGAGAGCAGCTGGACCCTCTTTTTCTTCTTCTTTCAGGTGGCGATATTGACCGCTCTTACCGGATCTTCTGCTGGTCAACGTTTACGGGGGATTCGAATTATTGATGTCAATACATTACAAAATATTGCCCCACTTGGCGCACTTATCCGCACCTTTTTAATTATGTTGGTAATTCCAGCAGTTGTGCAAAATAAAGAAGGACGTGGCTTGCATGATCTTGCTACAAAAAGTGCGGCCGTTCGCTTCTAGTTTTATCTTTTCGGTACCTTGCGCATATTTGGCATCGGACCTTTAGGTAGCGGAACATTTGGACCACCGAGTGATCGCATACGCGCTGCAGCCTCACGGTATTGCGCCTTTGATAATTTCTTTGGAAGTTTATTCACATGTTTTTGCAACTTACGAATCGGAACGCGACCTTCACCATCACCAATCAATACTTCATGAACGGGCACGCCAGTCATAAATCTTTCCATTTTTCGGCGCTCATCTGTCATTAAAGTTCTAACAGCCTGTCCACCTTCACCAGAGATAACAACACCGGCGCGACTAATTGAACGGTGCACAACATCTTGATTGCGATTTGCTGCAACACCAGGAACTGTATGCAAACCTTTTTTAATAGACATCAATACAGATGCTCCAGCGCCAAGTTGACCTTCAATTGAGGCGTATGCGGCTCGTTCGGCAATACGTGAGAATAAAAATAAAGCCGCAAGTAAGGAGATTGGAATAGAGAGAAAAGTTACATAGATCGGATGACCTAGTACAAATCCAATTACAACACCGATGCTTAAAACTGCCACAAAAGTGAGCGCGATCCACACTCCAACCAATGGCTGGGCCTTACGTGCGACTGAGTAAGCATTGCCAAGAGTTCTCATCCACTCTGGTTTTGCTTTTCGAGTTTTAGGAGTTTTTACTACTTTCGCTTTTTTGGCCATGAGCCGAAGATTACCCTGCACTTAGGCCGGTTTTGGACCGCTCTTATCTTGCGCCTGCTGCGCTTCTTCCAATGTGGGGGCGGTTCCGCCCAATCGAGCCGGAGCCCATCGTTTACCCTGGTGGGAATCGGGATACTCTGATTGGACTTGATTGAGCATCTCCACCAATTTGGATTTTAATAAATTTTCAGCCTCTTCCACATTGCTTTCGCGAGTGAAGTACAAAGGAGTGCCTATTCGTACCGTGATTGGGATTCCGGCACGTTTGAAATTTTTTGGAACCCCTTTAGTGATAATTCGCTGACTACCCCACACAATGGTTGGAATTATTGGAACGCCAGCGCCGATAGCTAGCCGCACTGCGCCAGATTTAAGTTCCTTAATCTCAAATGATTTGGAAATAGTTGCTTCGGGAAAAATTCCGACAATCTCACCTGCGCGTAGAGCCCGCATAGCCGCAACAAATGAAGCGGATCCGGCAGAACGATCGACGCTGATGTGATGCATACCGCGCATTAATGGCCCGGCTAGCCAATGTGTGAAAATTTCTTGCTTGGCCATAAAACGTACATATCTCTTAACTGGAAGTACTGCGGTGCC
>WLKK01000100.1 GCA_009701305.1 Actinomycetota bacterium
ACCATTTCGACATAGGGGATTGTTAAAAGCACTGCTGGGGCTTTGCGAGGGTCAGAGCCGGTATAAGTTGCATAACGATCTATCAAGGTGCGCAAGTGAGGATCGCGAATTTTTCGGTTAACCAATGATCGGAGTGAACGCCACGGAGCGATAGTAAAAAGATCGGCCAAAATTTTTGGCCTAGCAATTAATGAAGTAATACTTCCTAGCTCTGATTCAACAAATGGTTCTCTGGAGACGGCCCACATTTTTTCGGCACGTTTCATCAAATTTTCCCATTCGGCGGCAGCTTTCAACCCAAATGACTTTTCGATAGCAGCAGATGTTCCAGCTCTAGATGAGGAGGGCAAAGTTAGTCTGGTTCCATCCGAAAAGAAATAATCGAAGGCGGGTTCTACCGGAGTTACTTTGAGGACTTGACCTAAATGCTTTCCACTTTTCAAAAATAGGTCACGGTATACAGCAGGCAGAGTTAACAAAGATGGCCCAGTATCAAAAGAGTAGCCATTAATATTTATGGTTCGACATTTTCCGCCTGGTTGTGAACTGGCTTCAAAAATTCTAACTTTAAAACCAGCTTTAGCAAGACGTGTAGCGGCAGCAAGACCACCAATGCCAGCACCTATTACAACAATTTCACCACTTTGTTCACTCATATTTTTCTACCTTTCCAGGAAAGGTTTCCACGAGAGTGTTGAATCCATGATGTTGTAAGTATGTAGATGAGAAATAATATTGAGATTGGGTGCAAGAATGAAGAAAGGAAATTTCCGCGGGAGAGTTTGGCGGCAACCATTCGGGATAAAACAATCAAAAGATAAGAAATTAAACCAATTAAAGAACCATTTAGCATTTCAAAAAACGGATAAACAAAAAATAAAATGAGTAGTAGCGATAAACCAATTGCATTCGGAATGGAGTTGAAAGCCCGCCAAAGTGATTTTTGATAACCATTACGAAGTTGAGGCCAATTTTGATACATACGACAGGAGGCAATATTTGACCCATTGCTTACTCCTCCTTTAAAGCCGGCACGCTTCAACGACTTTGCTAACTCCATGTCATCGATTACTTCACCTTTTATTGCTTTGTGACCACCACTAGCTATGTATGCCGCAGTTTGCACCACAAAAAACTGACCATTTGCAGCTGTTAAAGAAGGTCTGCTCGATTTTTGCGCCAACTTAATTGGCAGCGTACTTAGCCAACTCCATTGCAATAATGGTTGAATTAAATACTCACTCCAACTTTTAGCAATCTGTCGGGGATAAGGGGAGATGAACTCTAAATTCTTGATTTGCAGTTCGGAAATAGCGCTAGCGATAGCATTTTGAGTCACTCTGACATCGGCATCCAAAAAGACTAAAAATTTTGCATCTGATTTTGCAACAGCCAATTGGTGGCAGGCATAATTTTTCCCAAGCCATTCTGATGGAAGTGGCTTGCCCACCAGAATTTCTATTTTGTCATATTGATTAACAAAAGTCCGCACTGATTCTGCAGTTGAATCTGTTGAATTGTCATCGAGAACTGTGACCGTATAATCGCTCAACAAACTCTGTTCGCTTAGATCAGAGAGTAAATTTTTAATGTTATTTTCTTCATCCCTGGCTGGAATTAAAATGGCAATCTTCGAATCCACAAGCCCAGGCCTAGCAGGTCGCAAATAGAAGTAATTGTAGATACTGTTTAGCAACAGCAACGCTGAAAAAATTAGAATAAATAAGTTCAAGGACGTGCAAACCATTGTGAAATCAAATATGGAACCACAATTATTCCAAGTGCCAATCCGCCAATAAAGGCAATCCCTGGACGAGAAAAGAAAAATAGATTAGCTATGATCCCAGAAATCCAAGTCCAAGTTAAGAAAATATCTGCCACTGTAGTTTCAGATCCGGCCCGTCTGCGTTGACGCGGAAGAACTAGGTGGAGCAGGGCCATAAGTAGGATCCCTGAGAGAAACCAACCCAGTGCATTAGATGCTGGAATTTCCGGCATAAATGGGATGTATGGATCTGGGTTTGCCCAACTCCATCTTCCATCTCTAACCATTTGTGGATCCAAAAATAAGTCCCACGCCATTAGCCCAAATCCACCGATTACCGCACTCCATCTTGGATTAAGTCGACGAGCAGCGATTAACAATGGGTGAGCCAGCATCGTCCATGCAAATGGAACTATTAGAGGGACGCCAGCGATAGCCCAACCAAGTGATTGGTCATATTTGTAATAACCAAATGGCCAACCTGAATGCAGCCCTATTTGCTCGACGGTAAAGGCGAAAGTCAGAGTAATTAATAAATAATTAATGGCGTATTTGCGGCCATAAGTTAAAAGTGCGTGCAGAGCCATCGCCAAACTTGAAGAAAGAACTGTTGTAAAAGTTATAACCCTAAGCGCATTTCCATTTAGTAATGGATAAGAAATTTGGATTAATATCGCAACAGCAAGCGCCGACCAGACCAGAATAGATTGGAAAGTGGTTGGTCCGCTTCTCCTGCGCGGTGGTTGAATGTAATTTCTGATTGCCACCTGCGTATTCTGCCTTAAAGCGCCTGCATTTTAATTAGCGAAATCGACCCCATTTAGCGTGCCAGAGATCTCGTGAACTCCAAATCGCGCAAAAAGCTCTTCCGAATACCAATTTAGCTCTGCGGTTTTGGCAATGGCGCGCTTATGGGCACTGCCCTCATAAGCAAAGGTTCGCAATGCCGCTCCATCTCGCCAAATCGAAAAAGTGCCTTGAAGACCAATAGGTGCCTCGCCAATTCCGATCGCTGCCAGTAATCCTGACTGACTGTGCAGATCTTGAGTTACCGGCGGAACTGCACGCCAAAACTGGAAATTCATCCACCACTTAATTCGCGCTCTAGTAATTGCTGCAACTTTTCCTTCCCATTTAACGGGAGTCGGCTCACCAAATGGTTTACGTTTTGCCCAAAGACCATGAGATGAAAGCGGTTGCAAAGTTATCTTTAATTGCTCACTGGAACGTCGATTCCACTTTTTCACTAATTTTGATTTATCAAAATTATTAGCAGAGTCTTGATCTAAAAAAACTAGCAAAGCAGCCCATTGGTTCAGATCTGCATCGGAGGGCGTGAAACTTACTCCTCGACCAGTTCCTAAAGATTTCGCAAACGTCACACCTGGGAATCTTCTAAATTGAAATGGATTGATTGCCATTTGCACAAAAACCCACGGTAAGGAGCGGCTTGAAGTTTTCCAGACATATAGAACTGGAGTCATTTAACTAAACTTACTGTTTCATTAATTATTTTTACAACCTTGCCTGGTTCATCCCACATGGGAGCATGTCCAACTTTTTCAAGCACAATCCATTTTGCATGTGCTGGGGCTAATGAGCGTTCCTGACAGGTTCGGGATGGAAGTACATAATCACTATCTCCAAAAACAATAGTGGTTGGAATTTGATCTGAAATCATCGAATCAAATCTTCGATTTAGCGTTGCATCCCAGGCTGGGTAGTAACCATCAGATTCAGACATGGCGGTCACGGCATCTACAAGCGTTTGATAATCCATTTCTTCCCAATGTGGCGAAATTCGTGAAAATCCTAATCGTCGAGCTGCCAAACTTTTTAGAGCAGTTGGTGCAATTCCGCTTGAAGCTTTTGCCATCCGTTTACTTAAGTCAGTTCCGGGTATCCGATGCAAAAATGGTGTCAACCAAAGTCCTGCGGGAGCCAATCCAGTTACC
>WLKK01000101.1 GCA_009701305.1 Actinomycetota bacterium
CTCACGTGCTCCAAATAATTGAAACACTTTTCTAATGTTCTGAATTAACAGAACGAAGCCTGTGGCCCGGAAGTTTCCGGGGGTCGCGCGCCAGCAGATTGATTTAGGGCCAATCCCGGCCGCGCAGGTACCAGTATGGCAGAGGTTTACCGTCTTGAGTGAACGTTTAGTAATAATCCAACCGCTATGAGGGTGGCAAACATGCTCGATCCCCCATATGAGAGGAAGGGCAGCGGGACCCCAGTCATCGGAGCTAGGCCTACCGCCATCCCGATATTTTCAAAGATCTGGAAGCCAAACCATGCCATTACCCCGATACAGACTAAACGACCAAAGATGTCATTTGATCTTCTGGCAATGACGAGCGCTCTCCACAAAATGATTGAGTAAAGCGCAAGAATAAAAATACAACCGAGAAAACCTAACTCTTCGCCAGCAACAGTGAAGATAAAATCAGTGTGTTGTTCAGGAACAAATCGTCCATTTGTTTGTGGTCCATTAAATAACCCTTTTCCAAAAAATCCGCCTGAACCAATTGTGATACGGGCTTGGCGCAATTGATATCCAGAACTTTGCGGATCAGCAGTTGGATCAACAAATGATTGCAATCGCTTTAATTGATATTCATCTAGCACGCCAATTCTTACTACAACATAGGCACCAATCGCGCTTAAAGATAAAAGTCCTATGGGCCAGCGAGTTTGCGCACCAGATGCGGCAATAATTGTTACAACTGCCGCACTAATAATAACTGTAGTACCAAGGTCTGGCTGTGTAACGATCAGCAGCAATGGAATTGCAGCAACAGCAAGAGCTTGCAACACATCTAACGATGTTGGGTCTTGCGATCCTTCACGCTTTTCAGCCAAAATCATCGACATTCCTACGATTATTGCAATCTTTGCGAACTCCGCTGGTTGAATTTGTAATCCGCCAGGAAGTGCAATCCATGCACGTGCACCATTAACGGAGTCACCAAACGCTGGAATCAATACTGCGATTAATCCGATAACTGATAATCCCCACAAAATAGGGGTATACGCGCGAAGCAATCGGTAATCTATTGACATTGCACCAGCAGCAAGTAGCAATCCAATAATTATATTTAAAATCTGCCGCTTTAAATAAAATTGTGGATCTTCTCCAGCTGAGGCATACCAATCTCGCGTTGCCGCGTAAACCAACAAGACACCAATTCCTAATAAGAGTGATGTTGCTACCAATAATGGCAAATCAAATCTGTCCCTGAGTAGTCGAATATTTTTCATTTTGCGCTCACATTAGGAATAACCCGCAATGGAATAACTTTTGGTGGCCCTGAGGGGAAAATCGCTGTGGTGCTATCAATTTTGGCTCCTTGAATACCGAAAATTGCTTCATAGATTTTCCGAACAGATGGTCCAGAAGTGCCAGAGCCAGTTCCTCCTTGACTTACCATCATTACGACAGCGTATTTTGGTTTTTCAGTTGGACCATAAGAGGCCAGCCATGAGGTCGTATCTTTTGCTGATCCATCTAAATTTTTACCATAAACCTCACCTGTTCCAGTTTTCGCGCTAATTGCAACTGGCATTCCATCAAAACGCCATTTTGCCGTTCCATCTGTGATGACCGAACGCAAAGCCTTGTTTAGGAAAGTTAAAGTTTTTTTAGAGATAGGTAATTTTCCAATTTTTTCCGGAGTTATCTCTCGCACTTTCTCGCCGGCAGGCGTGACTACTCCCCAAGCTACCGTTGGTTTCCAAACTGTTCCCCCATTAGCAAGCGCTGCATAAATTTGCACCATTTGTAGCGGCGTCATGGTTGTATCTCCTTGGCCGATAGCAAAGTTAACAGCATCTCCTGCGCGAACTTTGTCGCCATCTACACAATTTTCTTTAGCTATTGCAATTAAGTATGGAGTTAATTGAGCTTTAGTGGCGCGTTTTTGATAATCACAGAAATAATTTTTATTTCGTGCGTACCAATCTGCCCGCCATTGGCGATCTGCTAAACGGCCACTCGATTCAGAAGGTAAATCAATCCCAGTTTTTTCCCCAATTCTAAAATCCTTTGCCGCGGTATAGAAATAATTTTTTGCTCCACTTTTAGGTTTCAATCCACCATCTTTTAGCCATTCATCAAAAGCGATTTTGTACCAAAGCGTGTCACAAGAGATTGCAATTCCTTGTTGTAATTTTACTAAACCAACGCCTTTACTTTCGTAATTTTTAAAGATGCGATTTCCTACTTTGAACTGTGCTGGGCAATCATAAGTTCCATTTAAGTCATACCCCGCGCGATCTGCGGCCACAACAGAGACGACTTTAAATGTAGAAGCAGGGGCAAATGTCCCTTGCAAAGCCCGCGAAAGTGCAGGTACAGATTTTGCATCACTATATAAATCAGTTGCTTGCTGTTGTGAGATTCCATTCTCCCAAATATTTGGATCATAAGTTGGGTAAGAAGCCATCGCTAATATGCGCCCGGTTTTAACATCCATAACTATCGCTGCGCCAGAGTCAGCTTTGCGCGCTCCCTTTTTATCAACAGCGCCACTCCGAGCACGGTTAATCGCAGCTAGCAACTGCTCCTCTACAACAGCTTGCAATTTTGCATCGATGCTAGTTACTAAATGATCGCCAGAAATCGGTGGATTTTCTTTAAGCACACTTGTTGCGGCTTCGCGCCTGTCCACCACAATTGTTTTTACTCCAGGTGTCCCCCGAAGTAAATCATCGTATTGATATTCAAGTCCGGCTTTACCCAAAACTTCATTTACAAATAGCGGCCGATCACGTTCTTTAAGTAAATCTTTTTCACTTACGGGGCCAACATATCCAAGGACGTGTGCTGAGTTTGAGCCATCTGGAGCAGGATAAAAACGAAATCCTTGCGGGCTGGCTTCTACGCCAAAATAGATTTCACTATGTTCGGCAATTTGCAACGCTATATCTTCAGTTGCCGTTAATGTCACTGGAATCGGTTGGTATCTAGAACCATTCCAACACCGGGCTTTCCCAGTCAATTCTGATGCAATTTTTTCACCACATAGCCGGGTTTTTCCGTAAAGGCTTGGGTAATCAACTTTCAAGGTCTTGGCTAGTTTACGAAGAACTGACTCACCTTTGTCTTCCAACCCATCAATTTTTGATCGATCTACTGTGATTACCAAACCTACTTGATTTACCGCAAGTGGCTTCCCACTGCTATCAAGAATCATTCCTCGAATTGCAGGAGTTACTATATTTCGACTCTGAATCTCAAGCGCTGCTGTTTTGTACTTTGGTGCCGCCGCAACTTGCAGGTAGAAAAGTCTGCCAGCAAGTGCGATCATCAAAGAGAATAAAAATATTTGAATAACTATCAATGATAAACGGGAGCGCTCACTCAACTGACGCACCTACGCCATCGGCAACTCTTTTTAATTTAATTATCAATGGTGAAATAAACGGTGTAAATACTAAAGACCAAAACACAACCCCTGGAACAGTCTGCATAAAACCATATCCTTGATTTGAATTAATTAATGCGCCCGAGATGACGAAAAATATTAATGTGAAAAATATCCCCGCAGTAACCACAACTGTCAATGTCAATGGGGATCTTCTACTTCCACGTAATTGCACTCCCAATTCGGAAACTCCATAAGAAATAACAGCAAGCACAAAAGCCCAATGGCCGATCACTCCAACCGATAATGGAGAAATATCTAAAATAAAGCC
>WLKK01000102.1 GCA_009701305.1 Actinomycetota bacterium
AAAACCATAAATATTTTGTAATAAGGGATTAACAACATAATTGATGGGAAAAGTTGAGTTGCTAGAAGGAATGATAAGTAAAAACCACGGCCTCTAAAATTGAAACGAGAAATGCCATATCCGGCAAATGTTGAAACGCAAACCGAGAAAAAAGTCGCGGTAGAAACTACTAGAAATGAATTCCGCAAGTAAGCGAAAAATGGATGACTTACCCAAACTTGTCTAAATCCATCAAGTGTGGGGTGTGATGGAAAAATCTCAGGTGGGGTGTTGTAAATTACTGCTTCGCCTTTAAGCGAGGTAGAAATCATCCAAACAATTGGAATAATAATTAAAATAGTCATCAGCAATAAGATCGAATAAGAGGCAGTTCTAGTAACAATAGTATTTATTTTGACGTTGCTCATAGCACCGTCCTTCACTCTATTCTGTTTCATCGCGCAGTACCTTATAATAAATAAAACTTACTGACATCAAAATTATTAAAACTATGACAGATTCCGCAGCAGCTTTTCCAAAATTAAAATCAGTAAATGCTTGCATGTAAATATCAATACTCACCACTTTAGTTGCGCCTGATGGCCCACCCGCAGTCATCAGCCAAATCACTGTAAAATGCTTAAACCACCATGCTGTTTCTAAAATTGCAGAGACCAGGATGATCGGAGTCAAAGCTGGGAAAGTTACATTTGTAAATTGTTGCCATTTATTGGCGCCATCAATAGAGGCTGCCTCATATCTTTCCTGCGGGATGCTCTTCATTCCAGCGAGCATCATCAACATAACGATTGGATAGCCTTTCCAGACGCAGACGAAAACTACTCCTGCAAAGGCCGAACTTTCTTTTCCAAGTAAGTCATACTCCACTTTTGTCACATTAGTAATCATTAAGACGTGAGCCAATAAACCAAATAATGGATTAAATAACCATTTCCAAATTAGAGCTACAACCACTTCTGGGAAAAGCCAAGGTAACATCAAAATTACTTTGAAAAAATTAGCTAATGGAATTTTTTGATTAACAATAACTGCAAGTAATAAACCAACACATAAATTTCCTAGTACTACACAGAAAGCAAATAACCCGGTGGTTTTTAAAGTAGCAAAAAAAGCCGGATCAGTTAGTAATTGCCGGTAATACTTGAACCCGACAAACTTCCAAGTATCAATTAAATTTGTTTTCTGGGTACTAATAAAAAATCCATACAGAAGGGGATAGACCACGAGCCCTAGCATCAACAATGCTGCTGGTCCGGTAAAGAAATAACCGGAGCGAGACTCTCGCTTAGCAAATGCTGATTTCATGATCCCCCACCAACTGGTTTTTAATTAAATAAGTTATGGGGTGAAAATTAATTCACCCCATAACTCGGATACTTACTTACGCGTTGTCTGCAATCAGTTTCTTGACTGCTTTAACACTTGCATCTTGAATGTCCTTAAGAGGCTTAACTCCTTGCAGAGCATCAGAGAAATCGATGATCTGTTGGTTAGTAATGCTTCCCAAGTAGCTAGCGGTGGAATCTGACCAGATTTCGCCCTTAAGTGCGTTAACGAATCCTGCAGCCATTCCGGAAGCAACTGCTGGATCTTTTTGTGCCTTTAGACGTGAAGGCAAGCGGTACTCCAAATCGTTGTAAACCAAAATTTGCTTGGTTGACAACATAAATTTGATGTACTGAACAGCAACATCTTTGTTCTTGCTGTTACGTGAAATTGCGTATCCGTGTTGTCCCAATGTGGTAATTGGCTTTTGGCCATTAGCAGTTGGGAGTGGGAACGCAGCAAGTTTGCCTTTTAGCTCTGGGTTGGCGGTAACAATGATTCCCATTGAGTGAGGTCCGGTTGTCATCATCACAGCTTTACCTGTTGCAAGTTGTGCACTTGCTTCTGGGTAGCCGGTTGAGGTGAATCCTGGTGGGACTACACCTTCTTTAACAGCATTTCTGAATAGTTCAAGTGCTGTTATGTAACCTGGCTTATCTAAACCGGTTACAAATCCTCCGGCATCAGCAGCCTTCAGTGGGTAAGCGCCACTGTTTAGTACCACCAAGTTGAATCGGCCGGCGCATGAACCATTTGGTAATCCGCACAATGCCCATCCGTATTGATCAATTTTTCCGTCTTTATCTGTATCAACAGTTAACTTCTTAGCAACTGCCAAGAACTCATCCCAAGTCTTAGGGAATGCTGGGTTTCCAGCTTTCTCCCAAAGATCTTTACGGTAAAGAACTGCAGATGGGATTCCTACCCATGGAGCCCAAAGCAATTTTCCGTTTTGGATTGCTTCACCTAAAAATAGTGGATCAAATCCATCTACATAATCTTGTCCAAGAAGAGGAATCAAGTCTTCGAAGATACGCATTGAAAGCGCTTTACCGGTGAAGCTGGTGAAGTGCATGTACATATCTGGAAGGTTTCCACCAATTGCCATGGTCGTAAGTTTTTCTGGCAAGTTGTTTGAAGGAATACCAATGAACTTAACAGTTACATTTGGACATTTCTTCATGAACTCATCAGCATTGTTCTGATCAGCTTTTCCGCCTGGGTTTTCCAAAATAACTGCTGAAGCGATTGTTAATGTTGTTGGCTTTGCAGGACATTTTGGATTTAGAAATTCATTTAGTTCTTTAGCTGCAGCAGGCTTTGCAGCAGGCTTTGCAGCAGGCTTTGCAGCAGGCTTTGCAGCAGGCTTCTTTGTAGCAGCCTCTGCAGAGATGGAACCGATTCCGCCAATTAATAATGCGGTAGCGATTCCCGCAGCAATTGCCTTACGGCTAATGCCGACGCGAGTACGGGTTAATTGCATTTTGGTCCTTTCGGGTGACCAGAAGATGGCCAGGAGATGGCCAGCAGTTGGAACTACTGAGGAAAAATACTACTAATTAACCAAAATGACTATATAAATGGATAGAAAAACGCAGCTTTTTGGAAACCGTAATCAGACCGTTATAGCGACCTTTTGGGTTATTTGCCGAGGTTCATAGCTAAGCGCCGGATTACCGAAGTGGGCTGCGGGGCTTGATATCTGGGAAGAGCGATTCGTTGGGGGAATCAGCCGCGGTTAACCGTTCTACCTGCGCAGATGTCAGTTTTAGCGCTGCGGAACGGATAATCGAATCCACGGTGGCCGTCTTTGTGGCTCCTGGAATCGGGATCATGACTGGGGTCAGGGCCAACAGCCAGGCGAGTACTACCTCTTGGGGTGAGGCGCCAACTTCGGTGGCAACGGAAGCGAAATCGCTGTAACGGGAGCCGACTTCCCCTGCCTGGGCGGCCCCGCCAAGGGGAGACCACGGCAAAAAGGCGATGCCGAGCTCGGTGCACTTATCTAATACATCTTGCTCGCCGCGATAACGAGGTGAGTACTCATTTTGAATTGAAACAACGCCACCATCATTTGGTCCACCTAAAATTTCAAGAGCAACCGCAAGTTCTGGCCCTTGTGCGTTTGATAAACCAATGCGCTTAACCATGCCGGCATCTTTTAACGCTTTGAGTGACAACATCTGTTCGGTATACGTAACGCTTGGATCATGTCGATGGAATTGATACAACTCAATACTTGAAGTATTCA
>WLKK01000103.1 GCA_009701305.1 Actinomycetota bacterium
GCAGTTGATTCACTAAAGTTTAAAGTCTTAGCAATTTCCCGATTTGTTAAACCGTCAGCAATCATTTTTGCAATAGATAACTGGCGATCTGACATATGAAATTTCTTTTGTAAATCATTGGACTCCTGAAGATTGGTCGAATTATCTACTCTGCCGGCATCTCTTAAGCCAGTTGTATTTCTATTCGACTCAAACTCTTGAAACATCATAGATTGAACTATCAAACTTAATGAGGTAAACAATTGTCGACCAAAGTCATCCATTGCGTGATCGTTATCAAAAGACCAAACTACTGATCCACTCAAGCGCTCTTGATTTACGAGAGGAAAAGCCATTAGTGAATTCATCCAAGGGATGTATGAAATCCAGGCACGCAAATAACTGCTATAGCAATCTAATTCTTTTCTTGATTCAAGGAAAACTGCTTTGCCGGTGAGCATTGCATCTACTGAAGGCAATTTTTCCTCGATAGTAGTGTAAATATTTTGCAATTTTATTGCTTCGGTTGGATACCCATGTGCTGCAAAATTACGAGCTTGATCATTTTCATCAATTATCATAATTGAAATTGCACGTAACCCTAAATAACTTGGGCTTCTTAAAATTAAAGTTTGTAACATTCTAGAATCTGGGGCTCCATGTCCCAATTTGTTTAACCATTCAATCATCCAGAGCAAATGAGACGTGTGATAAAAATTTTCTGGCTCAATACCCTCGTTAAATTCTTTTATTGCACGCAGACCCACTAATTGAGCATTAGAAGCTATGTGATCAGGCACTTTAACCCCTCCGAGTAAAGGGAACGGTAGGTGCCGGAAAGGTCCACGTCAATAGATTTATTGAAGAAATTGCCCAATTTCAAGCAAAATATCGGGATTTGAGAGGGATTCCAGATTTCGAACCTTTCGCCTGTGCGCTAGATCTGCGACCGCTACCTCCGCTAATTTTCCATTAAAAGTCCTTGGTAAATCTGATACAAAAAAGACTTCTGCGGGCATGTGTCGTGGAGAACAATTACTTCTAATCTCTGTTCTGATTTGTTTAATGTAACTCGCCTGATCTGTAATTTTAGGAGCAACAACTAATAGGACTATCCGCTCATCACCATTCCATGGCTGAGTGAAGGCAAGCGCTCCAGAAATATCAGCAAGTGAATTTAGTGCCGAATAAATCTCACCTGTCCCGATTCGAACTCCACCTACATTTAGCGTTGCATCCGATCTGCCATGAACCACATATCCGCCTTCTGGAGTGCGCGAAACTAAATCACCATGGACCCAGATATTTTCCCAACGATAAAAATATGCTTCATTAAAACGTTGCCCACCTTGATCTTTCCAAATACCAAGTGGGACCGTTGGAAATGGTGATTTGCAAACTAATTCTCCAACTTGATTCTCTTCACATGGATTTCCGTTGTCATCCCAACAATCGATATCCATTCCGAGTAATGCGCCTTGCATCTGACCTGCGTAGTAAGGAAGTAAAGGATTTGGTCCCATAAATGAACCGACTAAATCTGTGCCACCCGAGAAAGGAGATATCAAAACTTTGCCATCAAATTGATCACTTAACCATTGCGCCGTTACCTGCGAAAGTGGAGATCCGGTAACCATAATAACTCTCAAATCCGGTAAGCCACCTAGAACTTTTAAATCAGAGTGTTGTTCGCGGGTCAAATCTAATAACCTAGCCGAAAGCCCAAGGTGAGTTAATTTCTGATCTCGCGCAAAATGAAAGAGGCGCAGTGAATCTGGAAATGTAGGTGCCCCGTCATACAAAACTAGATCTGCTCCTGTAGCCAATACAGATAGCTCCCAATTCCACATCATCCAACCAGTTGTTGTATAAAAACAAACACGATCACCAGACTTGATATCACAATGTAATTTCATTTCAACTAAATGTTTTAGCAAGACTCCACCGCTTCGATGCAATAAACCTTTGGGTGCCCCAGTAGTCCCTGAAGTAAATAAAACATAAGCCGGATGATCAAAATTTCTTTTGGTAAAACTCACTGCCTTAGGATCTGATGTCACAGCTGACCATAAAACTACGTTTGGCAATTCATTATTTTCGCTTAACCCGATAATTAATCTCAGAGAAGGGAGCGCTTTAGCAACTTCTGCCACCATCTGGCTTCGATCTAACTCTCTCCCTTGCCATGGATATGAGTTACTAAAAACTAATACTGTCGGTTGTAGTTGCGAAAAGCGTGACAAAATCGCATCGGAACCGAATTCAGGGGATGCGGTAGCAACTGTTGCCCCAACTCCAAAACCTGCCAATGTGCTCACCAAAACTTCAATACCAACGGGCAGAATGGCCACTACCCGATCTGATTCACCAATTCCCTGTTCTTGAAAAGTATTCACAAGCGCTGAAACCATGGTTACTAACTCTTTATGCGTGAACTGTTCTCCAGCATTTGCAAGATCTGCTTCTTTGACTACAGATACTCCTCCGCCGCCAGCTAGTAAGTTTTCAAGATGGCTTAATTTTGCTTCGGGGAAGAAGAGTGCCTCCGGTAATTTGCTGGGCATCTGAGCGCGATCCCCTTTTTCGCCAATTACCCCAAAGAAATCCCAAACTTCAGACCAAAATTGATTTGAATAGTCCACAGACCATTGTTGTAACTCTGATAAATCTTTTATCTGATATTTAACTTTAACTATTTCAAAAAACTTCTTTAATGCCGCACCACTATCTGCACCTGGCACCCAAGTGGGTGTTTTCACCGAGCAGTCCATCCATTATCAATTCCAAAAGAGGAACCACTTATCGAATTTGAATAGGGGCCACATAGATACAGCGCAAGTTGAGCTATTTCTTCTGGTTCGATCAGGCGCTTTATTGCAGAAGGTGCCAACATGATCTCATCTACCACCTGTGCTTCAGAGAGGTTGTTGATCGCTGCTTGCGATTTAATCTGCTTTTCAACTAATGCAGTGCGCGCATAAGAAGGTGCAATTGTGTTTGCAGTAACCCCATGTGGGCCGCCTTCTAAGGCAGTTACTTTCGTCAAGCCCTCAAGTCCGTGCTTAACGGTGGTGTAAATGGATTTATAAGGAGATGCGATATGTCCATGGATGCTTGAGATTCCAATGATTCTCCCCCATTTTTTAGCATACATATGCGGGAGGACTTTCTGGGTTAAATAAAATGGAGTACGCAACATCAACGAAAACATCAAATCTGCTTGTGCAAGCGGGAATTCCTCAATAGGAGCAACATGTTGAACTCCAGCGTTGTTTATCAAAATATCAATCTCTAAGTTCTCTGGAAAGAATTTTTCCGGAGTACTTAGATCGGCAACTTTTGTGGCAACTTTGAATTCGGCTTCGAGCGCCGCAAGAGTTTGGACATTTGAATCAACTGCTAATACATCAGCACCTGCTTCAACAAATGCAATCACGCAAGATTTCCCGATGCCACTAGCGGCACCTGTAATCATCACTTTTTTTCCTACTAAGAAATTTTGATCAGTATTTTTCATCGGTGGTGACCAACTTCGCTAAATGTTCGCAA
>WLKK01000104.1 GCA_009701305.1 Actinomycetota bacterium
GCCGCTCCTAGTAATGCAATTAAATCGCCAACAAGTGCTCTAGTTGATAACTGCCAATCAATCCCAGTAATAATCAAAACGCCGACCATTGAAACTGCCATGCCAAACCAAACTTGCATTGCTACTTTTGCCCCACGCATGCGAACCCAAATTGCGGCAAATATCGGCTGCACCGCAGTTATTGCAACACCACTTGCCACACTTGTTAATCGCATTGATGCAAAAAAACAGATGAAATGCAGAGCAAGAAATACTCCAGCGATCACTGACCAAAGCCATGCATTGCGACTCATCTTGCGCCATTCGCCACTTCTTAATGCAAAAGGAAGTGAGAAAAGCGCGCCACCTAAATTACGCCAAAAAATCGCAACTGGAACTGCCATCTGACCCAACGCGATCAATGGCCCTGAAGTGCCGATGCCAAAAATGCCGATAATTAAGCGGCCAATATCAGCCGGTTTTATACCTTTAGCGCCGCTGGTAGCGATCTCTGGAGCAGACATGAGTCTGACCCTAGCGGGTACCCTTAGCCTTATGAGCGGCGTAATCAATCTAACGAATCGAATTAATCGAGTCTTTATCGCCCGCCTATCCGGAACCGCAGTTTTTGACCCTGCCGGTGACCAAGTCGGAAAGGTGCGCGATGCAATCGCGACCCTACAAAGTGGCTCAGCGCCACGAGTTTTGGGATTAATTATTGAAGTACCACCACGTCGGCGGATCTTTATTCCAATCACCCGCGTGACCTCAATTGAACCAGGGACTGTCGTAATTACCGGTTTACTAAATGTGCGTCGTTTCCAACAACGACCAGGTGAACTTCTGGTGCTCGGTGAGTTTTTAGATCGGGCAATTAATTTAACTGAAACTGGTGAGCGTGTTGTAATTGAAGATATTGCGATGGAACAAAATCGACGCGGTGATTGGCTACTTAATAAAATTTCTGTTTCTCGCAAACATTCTGGATTGCGCCGACGCGGTCCAAGTATGACTTTGGATTGGAGTGAAGTTTCAGATTTCACTACCTCTGAATCAGAACATGGCGTTTCAAATTTACTTTCTACTCTTGTTTCACTACATGCAGCCGACCTTGCAAGTGCCCTTCAAAATCTGTCTATGCACCGTCGAATTGAAGTTGCCCGCGCCCTTGATGATGAGCGCCTTGCTGACGTACTTGAAGAAATGAACGAAGAAGAGCGAGTCGCACTTATTGCTCAATTAGAAGGTGAGCGTGCCGCCGATGTACTCGGTGAGATGGATCCTGATGACGCTGCAGACCTCTTGCGCGAAGTCGGTAGTGAAAAAGCCGAGACCCTTTTGCAGTTGATGGAGCCAGAAGATGCTGAAGATGTCCGGCGTCTGATGACTTATGAAGATTATTCTGCTGGTGGAATGATGACAACCGAACCAATCGTTCTTGCTGCTGATAACACTGTTGCAGAAGCACTAGCTGCACTTCGGGAAAGTGACATTACTCCAGCTCTGGCTTCGCAAATTTATGTCACTCGCGCTCCATATGAAACTCCTACCGGAAAATTTCTCGGAATTGCTCATTTCCAACGTTTATTACGTGAACCTCCAGCAACTTTGCTTGGTGCCGTAATAGATACTGAGAACGAAGCCCTTTCTGCTGATAAAAATCTTGCTGAAATTTCTTCCTACTTTGCTACATATAACTTAGTTGCAGTTCCAATTATCGATTCAAATGATCGGTTGCTTGGAGTTGTGACAGTTGATGACGTCCTTGACCACTTACTCCCTGAAAACTGGCGTAATGCAAATGAAGGTCACTTGATGGGCAGAACGGAGACGCTCTCATGAGCAACCGTCTAGATTTGCCGCGCTCAATGAAGCGCTCTCTCCGATTTGGATTTAACTCAGAAGCTTTTGGTGTGCTCTCCGAGCGCTTCGCGCGTTTTCTTGGCACTGCGAATTTCTTGGTTTATATGAGCGGTTTTGTTATTTCGTGGGTCCTTTGGAACTCACTTGCTCCAACCAACCTTCGGTTTGATGATTTCCCATTTATTTTCTTGACTTTAATTTTATCTTTACAAGCATCTTATGCAGCCCCGCTGATCTTGCTCGCCCAAAATCGCCAGACTGACCGTGATCGCATCCAATTTGCTGAAGACCGCGCACGTGATGAGCGCAACTTGGCTGATACCGAGTACATCACCCGTGAAATTGCATCCTTACGCACGGCACTAAATGATGTGGCAACTCGTGATTTCATCCGCGGTGAAATTCGTGACTTACTCGGTGAAATTAAAGAGGTTAAAGAAAAAGATTAAATTACTTGGTAAAAAGCGGAAGCGGCTTACCGGCAAGAGTTTTATTTCGCTTTAACAATGCATCGGCTAATTGATAGATTGCTTGCGCTGCAGGAGTATCTGGATCGCCTAACACAATTGGTTTGCCACTATCTCCGCCAGAACCAAGACGTGGATCAAATGGAATTTGGGCAAGTAGCGGAACTTCGAAACCAGTTAGAAGTGAAAGCCGGCGCGCGCTTTCGGCGCCTCCACCACTTCCAAATAACTCAACAACCGGCCCACCTGGTATCAATGGGGATGCAGACATATTTTCAACCACCCCAGCAATATGTTGCTTTAATTGGTGCGCAATTCTTCCAGCTCGTTCGGCAACTTCCGCAGCAGCAACTTGAGGTGTTGTAATGACAATAATTTCAGATGATGGAATTAGTTGCCCGAGGGATATCGCCACATCACCAGTTCCTGGTGGAAGATCCAAAAGCAAGAAATCTAAATCTCCCCAATATGCATCTGCTAATAATTGTTCTAGAACTTTATGCAACATCGGACCGCGATATGCAACCGCATCATCACGTTCTGGTTTAAACATCTCCATTGAAGCAACGCGGATTCCATAATTCTCCGGTGGAATAAAGGTGGTGCTATCAATCGCGGTGGGCCTAGCTCCAAGTAATCCAAGCAATCGTGGAATGGAGTGACCGTAAACATCCGCATCTAAAATTCCAACAGTTTGTCCGCGTTGAGCTAAAGCCACGGCAAGGTTGGCGGTTAGGGAAGATTTTCCTACTCCGCCTTTGCCAGAAGCAATTCCAAAAACCCGGGTAAGTGATGAAGGTTGCGCAAAAGTAATCACTCGCTCGGGCGCTCCTCCGCGAATAATCTTTTTTACATTTTCGCGCTGTGCATCACTCATTACATCGTACTTAACTCCAACTTCGGTAACTTCGGGAACATCAGCTAGTGCTTTTTGGATTTCGCTAAAAATCCGATCTTTCATTGGGCAGCCTGAGATTGTTAAGTAAATTTCAATTTGAGCGATGCCATCTTTGAATGCGACACTTTTTACCATTCCCAATTCGGGAAGTGGTTTGTGAAGTTCAGGGTCAATTACCTTATTTAAGGCAAGATGAATTAAATCAATTACGGACTCCGACATTGATTAGGGCGCTTCTGGATCTAATTTTGCGTTATTGACCGGTTGATCGCTTTCATTGTTTTCATCCA
>WLKK01000105.1 GCA_009701305.1 Actinomycetota bacterium
TAGGCGAGCCCGTCCGACCGCTTTAAAAAGTAGAAAAGCAACTGGCAAAGTTACTAATGCGCACAGCCATCCGTAACTTGAAAAAGCAATAATCAAACCAGCAATCGCTCCGCCAAGAGCGCCACCGCCATTCATCAATAAATCAGATAAACCTTGCGAGGCGGCTTTGCCCTCTAATGGAACAGATTCGGCCAATAGCGTGGAGCCGGCAATCATCGTCATCGACCATCCCAAGCCAAGTAAAAATAATCCAATTCCCAATTGAAAAACTGCATCTGCATACGCCAGACCTGAGACAAGTGCTGCCAAAAGTAAAATCAACGCACCTAAAATTATGGTTTTCTCGCGGCCGATTTGGTCAGTTAATTTTCCAATCAATGGCGAAAAGGCGAACATGCCGAGCACATGCACACTAATTACTAATCCGATTAGTCGCAATGCCACATCAACGTGTCCCATATGAACCGGAGTCATCACCATGATGGTCACCATTGCGATATGGCCGATCACAACAGAAGTTAAACCAAGCAAAGCTTTGGGTTCTGATCTAACGATTTTAAAAGCCACTCGAGTTTTAACCGCTTTTTGGTCAGTATCTATATTCGCCTCAGTTCGAGCAAGCAAGTACGGATCTGGTTTTAAAAAAATTAAGATTAAAGTTGCTGCAAGAATCAAAGTAACTACTGCTATCAGGTACGGCCCAACAAGTCTGGGAAAGCCAAGTGATTCGGCCAGCACTCCAGCGGGTTCCATTAAATTCGGCCCTAATACTGAACCAACTGTTGATGCCCAAACTACAAAGGAGAGATCTCTGGCCCGATTTTCATCAGTTGCTAAATCAATTGCGCCGAATCTGGCTTGATACCCAGCCGCAGATGCGCCACCAATCATCGCAGCGCCAAGCAAAATCATAAAAAATAAATTATTTATTCCGCCAATCAATGCGCAAGTTGCCCCTAAAGCACCTACTAAATATCCGGTGCTTAACGCTCTGCGCCTGCCTCCAAGTGCGGTCCATTTGGCTAATGGCAATGCTAAAAGTGCTGCACCAACAACAGTTGCTGTTTGTACTAAACCAGCAAGTGCATCTGAGCCAGTTATTTGGACAACTAATAGTGAACCAGCGGCAAAAGTTCCAGTGACACCTAACCCGGAGAGAGTTTGTGCACCGGAGAGGACCCGTAAACTTTTCTTTTGGATTACCGCAATCTCTGTTTGTCCTAAGTGATTGCTACTCATTCTTAAACGTCGATACGTTCTAAATCAATCTGATTAGTGCCGATGAAATCTCTGCGGGGAGCAACTTCATTTCCCATCAACAATTCAAAAATCTCTTCGGCTTTTGCGGCATCTTTAATAGTAATTCGGCGAAGGGTGCGTTTAGTTGGATCCATTGTGGTTTCCCGCAATTGATCAGCATCCATTTCACCTAAGCCTTTATACCGTTGGATGGGTTCGCGCCAACGCTTTCCATCTTTTTCTAAACTCTTTAGATGTTTTCGCATCTCATCATCTGAGTAGGTGTACTGGAAATCTCCACGCTTGGCGCCAACCATCTCGATTCGGTGCAATGGAGGAACTGCTGCGAATACCCGGCCATCATCAATGAGTGGACGCATATAACGAAAGAGCAAAGTTAGTAATAAACAGCGGATATGTGCACCGTCGACATCAGCATCAGACATCAAAATGATCCGACCATAACGAGCTTGATCCAAATCAAATGATCTGCCGGAGCCCGCTCCGATTACTTGAATGATTGATGCGCATTCTGAGTTATCAAGCATCGCCGACAGTGAGGCTTTTTGAACATTTAAAATCTTGCCGCGGATTGGTAATAAAGCTTGGAACTCAGAGTTACGTGCTGATTTTGCGGTACCTAGTGCTGAGTCGCCCTCAACAATAAACAGTTCAGTATGTTCAACCTCATCGGAACGACAATCTGAGAGTTTGGCTGGAAGTGAAGATGATTCCAGCGCATTTTTGCGGCGTTGCACATCTTTATGTGCACGTACTGAAACTCGAGTTTTTGCGGCCCCGGCAACTTTTTCTAAAATCAAACGAGACTGGACTTTACTGCCACGGGCGGCGAAATATCGGGTAAGTTCTTTTGAAATAACCGCAGCAACAATTTTGGTAGCAGCAGCAGTCCCTAAAATCTCTTTAGTCTGCCCTTCAAACTGTGGTTCAGACATTCGTACCGTAACAACAGAGGTAAGCCCTTCGAGCACATCATCTTTAATTACATCTGGATCACTTGCTTTGGTAATCCGGGAAGATTTTAGAGTTTCATTAAATACTTTTGTAATCGAACGTTCAAAGCCGGCCATGTGGGTGCCACCTTTTGGAGTGGCGATCACATTTACAAAGGAACGGTTTGTCGAGTCGTAACCTTCGCCCCAACGCAACGCAATATCGACCTCCATATCGCGCTCAACTTCAGTCGGAACCAAATGTCCGGCACCATCTAATACCGGAACAGTTTCAACGTAATGTCCCCCACCTTTAATGCGAATCACATCGTTAACTGCCTTATCAGGCATCAAATAAGTGCAGTACTCAGAAATTCCGCCAGTGAAATGAAACTTCTCAGTGGTTTGCACAAGCGTGCGATGATCATGAACCGTAATTGTCAATCCGGGTACTAAAAATGCAGTTTGCCGGGCCCGCGCATGAATATCGGTGATGTCGTAATCGGCTTCCTTTAAAAAGATTTGCGGATCAGACCAATATTTAATTCGGGTACCGGTTCCTTTTTTAGGAGCTTTCCCACCTTTGCGTAAGCCAGATTTTTTACTGAACTTTGCATCTGGTTTTGCGCTATCAAAATTTCCAGGTGCTCCACGTTGGAATGAAATTAAATGCAGTGATCCCCCACGCGAAACTTCAACATCCATTCGAATCGCAAGTGCATTTACAACTGATGCGCCAACTCCATGCAAACCACCAGATGCGCCATAAGATCCGCCACCAAATTTTCCGCCGGCGTGCAAACGGGTCATGACAACTTCAACGCCACTTAATCCGGTCTTTGGCTCGGTATCTACCGGGATTCCGCGGCCATCGTCCCGGACCTCAATTGAGCCATCTGAGTCCAAAATCACTTCAACATTGTGGCAATGCCCGGCCAGCGCCTCATCTACACAGTTATCGATAATCTCCCACAGGCAGTGCATTAAGCCGCGGGAATCGGTGGAACCGATATACATTCCAGGACGCTTACGGACCGCGTCTAGCCCCTCTAGGACCGCTAAAGATTTTGCGTCATAGATATTGTGATCTGCTGCTTTACCAGATTTACCGCTCTTAGCCGGCTGGCTAGCCCTCTTAGCGCGCGCAGTGGGGGCTTTAACGGCTGGACTCATGATTAATAAGGGTACTTGGTGGAGGTGCGAAATCTTCGCAGGTGAGCCCTTAACTTGAAATGATCTATA
>WLKK01000106.1 GCA_009701305.1 Actinomycetota bacterium
ATAACCATCTTTGAATTAAAACCTAGTCGAGTTAAAAACATTTTCATCTGCTCGGCCGAAGTATTTTGGGCCTCATCAAGAATAATAAAAGCATCATTCAAGGTTCTTCCGCGCATATATGCAAGCGGTGCTACTTCGATAGTTCCTGCCGCTAATAATTTAGGAATTGAATCTGGTTCGATCATGTCCTGCAGGGCATCAAACAAAGGTCGCAAATACGGATCAATTTTTTCATGCAAAGTACCGGGAAGAAAACCTAATCGCTCCCCTGCTTCAACCGCAGGCCTAGTAAGAATTATTCGACTAACTTCTTTGCTTTGCAAAGCAGCAATAGCTTTTGCAACTGCCAAATAAGTTTTTCCAGTTCCCGCTGGTCCAATACCAAAGACGATTGTATTTTTATCAATAGCATCAACATATTTTTTCTGATTAGCTGTCTTTGGGCGAATGGTACGTCCACGTGAACTTAGAATATTCAACGAGAATACTTCTGCTGGTTTGGAATCTGAAGTAATCATCTTCATGCTTCGCTTAACTGCATCAATAGTTATGATGCCGCCAGAGCGCACTACAACACTTAGTTCAAGTAATAATTTCTCTAATAAGAGGATTTGGATGCGATCTCCAGATGCAAGCACGGTTTCGCCCCTGACCGCAATTTCAAGATTTGGAAATGCTTTTTCGATCTCACGTAAATTTGTATCCCCTGCGCCCAGCAAATTAACCATTGAGATGCCAGCGGGCAGTGCAATTGATACAGCGTTATTCGGCTCCATTAATACCAGTCTAGCCCGGAGGCCAAGTAAAAGATCGGCCACCCATGAGGTGTAAGTGAGCGTGAAAAACGGTCTGACCCGCTTCGGCGCCGGTATTAAAAGTTAAGCGGTAGCCCAATAAACCTTTTTCTTGAGCCAACTCACCGGCTTTGGCCAAGAGTTTGGCGGCGGCTTGTGGATCTTTCTGGGCCACTTCAGCACCATTTTCATAATGTTTTTTTGGTATCAATAAAAGGTGTGTGGGGGCTTGAGGGGCGATATCAGCGATCACAAAAATATCTTGATCTTCAAATATTTTTACTACCGGAATCTCATTTTTGGAAAACTTACAAAATAAACAATCTTGTTCACTCAACTGATAATCACCTCCCTTACGCTCTCGTTACCATTTCCCGGTTCTAGACATTACAACCGAAGTGGCAGCAGCGCCAGCATTTGCAGCACGCAACACGCTCTCTCCAAGTCGTACCACTTTTGCGCCAGCAGCTATAAAAGTATTAACTTCAATTTCACTCAAGCCACCTTCTGGTCCAACGATCAAAGTTACATCTGCCTCTTCGTTTATCTCGATCTGGGATAAACGAGATTCAGCTGCTTCATGCAATACGAGGACATTTTGTAACTCTTTAATTTTTAAGATTAACTGTTCAGTTGAAAGAATCCTTGTTACCAAAGGAATTCTAACTCTTCGAGATTGTCTTGAACTTTCTCGTGCAACTATTTGCCATTTACTTAAACTTTTATCATCTATTTTTCCAATACTGTGCTGGCTCTGCCAAGGAATGATCTCATCAGCTCCGACTTGAGTTAAAAAATCTACCGCTTCTTTATTTGCATCATTTTTCAGAATTGCTTGGACTACAACTATTCGTTGCTTAGGAGCAGCTTCAAATCCGCGAGTAGAAATTTCAACAGTAAAACTTTTCTTGCTGAGTTGGCTGACTTTACCTACTCCCCAGTTGCCTGCACCATTACTGATTTTTACTTCTTCAGATTGTTTTAACCTTAGGACGTTAACTCCATGGTGTGCTTCATCTCCGCCAACTTCAATTTCACTCGCGGAAAAATCAGTTCCTTCTGGTACGAAAAAGGTAGATAACATCAACGGCCAAGTGCATCTTTTAGACGACCGAATAAACCATTCTCTCGATTATCTACTTTGGCACTTTCAGCAGAATCCCCCCGCAACTTTGCAAAGTTACGTACTAATTCTTCTTCGGCCTTATTTAACTTGGTTGGGATCACAACTTCCACATGCACAAATAACTCACCACGATGCGAACTTCGTAACTTAGTTACGCCCCGGTTTTTAATTGGAATTACAGTTCCACTTTGAGTCCCAGCCTTGATATCAACTTTGCTTTCACCATCTAATGTTTCAATACTTACAGTTGTGCCGAGGACTGCACTTGTCATCGGAATTGTGAGTGCCATATGTAAATCATCGCCACTGCGCACTAAATATTCGTGGGCCTTCTCAACAATTTCTACATAAAGATCTCCAGCAGGTCCACCTCCTGGCCCAACTTCTCCTTGACCGCTCATCTGAATTCGATTTCCAGTTTCAACTCCGGCTGGAATCTGCACATTTAATGTTCTTCGTGATCGCACTCTTCCATCTCCAGCGCATTCACGGCATGGATCGGTAATAACACTTCCAAAGCCTTGGCAATTAGCACATGGTCGTGAACTCATCACTTGGCCTAGAACAGAGCGAGTTACCTGTTGCACTTCTCCGCGACCTTGGCAGATTGGGCATTTAGTTGGTTGAGTTGAACCAGAGGAACCAGATCCCGTGCATTTCGTACAAACTAAAGCAGTTTCAACTGTGATCTCTCGATCGCTTCCGAAAGTTGCTTCCATCAAATCAATTTCAATTCGGATTAACGCATCTTGACCTCTTTGAACTCGTGGCCGCGGACCTCTTGAACCGCCACCTCCGAAAAAGGCATCCATAATGTCACCAAAACCAAAACCAGCACCAGCACCGCCAGCTCCAAAATTAAAACCTTGTCCTCCGCGGTCAAAATTAGAACGCTTATTTGGATCGCTTAAAACTTCATACGCTTCGGTAACTTCTTTGAAACGATTTTGCGCAACTGGATCTGGGTTTACATCTGGATGTAATTCACGAGCAAGTTTGCGATATGCGCGTTTGATCTGATCGCTTGATGCATTTCTTTCCACACCAAGCACATCATAAAAATCAGCCATTAAAATCCTTCTTCTAGGAAGCGACTTACATATCTAGCGACTGCGCTGACCGCACTCATTGATCCAGAATAATCCATTCGAGTTGGCCCGATAATTCCTAAGTTGGCTACTCGTTCTCCTTCAGGGCCATACCCCGAAGTCACAATACTTGTTGATTGCAGATTGGTATTGTCTTGTTCGTGGCCAATTTTAACTTGAGTTCCATCTGCAGTTTCACCAAGCAGATGCAGCAATACAACCTGTTCTTCAAGCGCTTCTAAAATCGGATGAAAGCTCGTTGCAAAATCACTTGGGATTCGCGCCAAATTTGCAGTTCCTGAAACTATTACTTTTTCTTCACTTCTCTCAATTGCCATTTCCAGAATTACATTTACTACTGAAGTTACATTTACTCTTTCGGCAACTTCAAATTTGTCAGTGAAACTTTTTAAGGTGATG
>WLKK01000107.1 GCA_009701305.1 Actinomycetota bacterium
CAAGGAATGAACATTGGTCGCAGCGCTGCATTGTTAGCCGGAATTCCAAAAACAGTTCCCGGATATTCGATTGATCGTTGGTGTGCAGGTGCGATGACATCAATGACCACACTTGCTGGCGGAATTGCAATGGGAAGTTATGACTTAGCTCTCGCTGGTGGTGTTGAACATATGGGTAACCACCCAATGGGTGAATTGATGGATCCAAATCCAAGATACATCGCCGAAAAACTTGTAGATCAAGATGCACTTGCCATGGGTGCAACAGCAGAGCGTTTGCATGACATGCTCCCCCACTTAACACGTGAGCGTGCCGACAAATATGCACTAAATAGTCAACTTAAAACTGCGAAAGCGTATGCGGACGGAAAAATTCAAAGAGATTTAATTCCAGTTGCAGTACGAAGTGAAGAACTTGGTTGGGGTGTTGCCACGGTTGATGAACCACCACGTCCCGGAACAACATTGGAAGCACTTGCTGGATTAAAAACTCCATTTCGTCCGGCTGGTCGCGTTACTCCTGGCAATGCTGCAGGATTAAATGACGGTGCAACAGCAGCTTTACTTGCAAGTGGAAAGCGAACTGAAGAACTTGGAATAAAACCAAAAGCGCGATTAGTAACTTTTGCTTTCGCCGGAGTAGAGCCAGAGATCATGGGATATGGACCAGTGCCAGCAACTGTTAAAGCGCTAGCAAAAGCTGGCTTAACAATTGATGAGATCGGTGCATTTGAAGTAAATGAAGCTTTTGCAATTCAAGTTTTGGCTTTTCTAGATTACTTTGCAATTGCAGATGATGACCCTCGGGTAAATCCTTATGGCGGCGCAATCGCAGTTGGTCATCCACTTGCATCTTCGGGAATTCGCTTAGCCCTTAATCTTGCGCGTACTTTTGAAGAACATCCGGAGATCCGTTATGGATTAACGACGATGTGCATCGGTCTTGGCATGGGTGGAACAGTGATTTGGGAAAACCCAAATTGGAATTTTGGAAAACAAGATAATGCTAAAGGTGGAAAGTAATGAGTACGCCAAGTTCAAGCACACAAGCACCTGAAGAGGTTGTCACAAATGCGATTGTGCGCGAAATTGATTTAACGCCATTTGGGTACAAAGGAAAGATGGCATTAATTACCTTAGATAATGGTTATGACCACAATCGCCCTAACACCATCGGCGTTAAAGGCTTGCAATCCCTCAACGCAGCGATTGATGCCGCAATTGCCACAAATGCTGATGCCATTGGAGTAACTGGAAAACCTTTTATCTTTGCTGCAGGCGCCGATTTAAGTGGTATTGCTGGCGTTGTAGATCGAAAACTTGCACATGCTTTTGTTCAGTTAGGACATGATGTCTTTCGACGTTTTGGTGAATGCGGTAAACCTACCTTTGCTTTTATTAATGGATTAGCACTTGGTGGTGGACTTGAAATTGGATTGCACTGTCAATACCGCACTCTTGCAACTACTGCCATGGTCGGCTTGCCGGAAGTATTTCTTGGTTTAGTCCCAACTTGGGGTGGGGCAACTTTGTTGCCAAAATTAATTGGCCCAGAGTTAGCAACTCGAGTGATTATCGTCAACGCCCTAAATAACAACACGATGCTTAAATCTCCCGAAGCTTTAGAGATTGGCGTAGTAGATGCAGTTTTTGAGCCAGCAGATTTCCTTGAGCAATCAATAACTTTTGCTAGCCATATTTTAAGTGGTGCCAAGAAAATCACTCGTGCTGATCACACTAAAGTTGATGCATCTTGGGAAAATGCTGCCAAGATTGGTGCTGCTGCAGTTGCTAAAAAGTTTGGTCGTGCCGATATCGCAGCTCCTAAAGCCGCTTTGCAATTAATTGCAGATGCCCGTACCGCTACCCGTGATTCAGGCTTTTCCGCAGAGGATGAAGTTCTTGCTGAATTGGTAATGAATGATCCTCTGCGTGCTTCCTTGTACGCTTTTAATTTAATTCAAAAAGGTAAGAAAAAGATTGAAGGAGCGCCAAAACCTGCGCTTGGACGTAAAGTCACCCGTGCCGGAGTGGTCGGTGCTGGGTTGATGGCCTCGCAATTAGCGCTTCTAATTATGCGTAATTTAAAAGTACCGGTGGCGATTACCGATCTTGATCAGGAACGGGTCGACAAGGGAATTGCCTGGATCAACAATGAAATTGATACCTTGGTTTCGAAAAAGCGGGTCCGGCCAGATGAAGCAGCGCGATTGAAATCTCTGCTTTCCGGTTCAGTTGATAAAGCGATTTTTGCAAAATGCGATTTTATTATTGAAGCAGTCTTTGAGGAGTTGTCGATCAAGCAAAAACTCTTTAAGGAACTTGAGGCAATTGTTACTCCGGAGTGTATTTTGGCGACCAATACCTCATCGCTTTCAGTCACCAAGATGTCTGAAGGTCTTGCGAATCCAGAACGGGTAATTGGTTTCCACTTCTTTAATCCGGTCGCGATAATGCCACTGCTTGAGATTGCACGAACTGAAAAAACAGATGATGCAACTACTGCGACTGCGGTCTCTGTTGGAAAAGATTTAAAGAAAACGATGGTGATCGTCAAAGATGCCCCAGCATTTGTGGTCAACCGATTGTTAATGCGTTTTATGGGTGAGATTACCGATTCACTAGATGAGGGAACTCCTCCAGAGATTGCAGATAGCGCGATGGATCCACTTGGCTTACCAATGACCTCATTTGAATTACTTGGTTTAGTTGGGCCAGGTGTCGCACTTCATGTTGGTCAATCATTAAACAACTCTCTTGGCGAGCGTTATCGCGTCAGTCCTACAATAGAGCGCTTAGTAAAAGCAGGCGTTAAAACTTTCTACGTTAAAGATGAAAGAGGTAATCAGACAATTAATCCAGCGGCGGCGGCTTGTTTGCAACCAGGTGATAAAGCAGCAACTGCCGAACAGGTGAGGTTGCGGGCGCTAAATGCTTTGGCAAGTGAAGCTCGCATGATGCTTGATGAAGGCGTCATTGCCACAGCAGCCGAAATTGATTTATGTATGATTTTAGGAACCGGTTGGCCATTACATCTAGGCGGAATCTTGCCTTACTTAGATCGTGAAGGAATTAGCGAGGCTGTGACTGGTCAGCGTTTCCATCAACGTGGCGTTGCATCTCTTCCATAAGCCCAAGTTCACCAGTACTGCGCAACTCAACAAGTGATCGTGCAATTCGTTGTGCGGTGATTCCTAGGTCACTCAGGATTTCACCACGTTTTGCATGTTCAATAAAGATAAGTGGAACGCCAATTGAATGAACTGGAATATTTAATCCTGCATCGCGGAACATTTCA
>WLKK01000108.1 GCA_009701305.1 Actinomycetota bacterium
AGCAGCATTGCTTGGCCAACCGGTATCGATGTTGATTCCAAGAGTTGTTGGATTTAAGTTAACTGGAAAATTGCCAACTGGAACAACTGCAACAGATTTGGCGTTAACAATTACCCAGATATTGCGCAAACATGGAGTTGTTGGAAAGTTTGTGGAGTTTTACGGTCCAGGTGTTGCGGAAATCCCAATGGCAAATCGGGCCACTATTGGAAATATGAGTCCTGAGTACGGATCAACATGTGCGATCTTCCCAATTGATGAAGAGACTTTGCGCTACATGCGATTAACCGGTCGCAGTGAAAGCCAAGTCGAATTGATTTCAACTTATGCGAAGTTGCAAGGACTTTGGCATGACCCATCAGTTGAGCCACGTTTCTCTGAAGTTGTCGAACTTGATTTAGGAACTGTTGTCCCATCTATTGCTGGTCCAAAACGTCCGCAAGATCGAATCTCACTAACTGATTCGAAAGCAGAGTTTGTCAAGGTGTTGCCGACGTACTTCACCGAAAAAACAGGGAAAGCTCCAATTGCAGTTGGAGTAAATGGGAAAGCAACCACAATTAAAAATGGCGATGTAGTCATCGCATCAATTACATCCTGCACAAATACTTCAAATCCATCAGTAATGCTTGGTGCGGCACTGCTCGCTAAAAAAGCGGTTGAAAAAGGATTAACTTCAAAACCTTGGGTGAAAACAACTCTTGCTCCAGGTTCAAAAGTTGTCATGGATTATTACGAGCGCGCAGGATTAATGCCATATATGGAAAAACTTGGGTTTAACTTGGTCGGTTATGGATGTGTTACCTGCATTGGAAACTCGGGACCACTTCCAGTGGAAATTAGCAAAGCAGTTAATGAACAGGATTTGGCAGTTGCGGCCGTTTTATCTGGTAATCGAAACTTTGAAGGCCGGATTAGCCCCGATGTAAAGATGAACTACTTGGCCTCACCTCCACTTGTTGTTGCATACGCACTTGCAGGAACCATGGATCATGATTTTGAAAAAGATTCACTTGGAAATGATGCGAATGGCGCACCAGTTTTCTTGCGAGATATTTGGCCATCAGCTCAAGAGATCGCAGCAGTTGTGGAATCCTCAATCACCTCAGCAATGTTTACCAAGGATTACGCTGGAGTTTTTGATGGCGATCATCGTTGGAAAGCACTTGATACCCCAACTGGAAAAACTTTTGCATGGGATGCTGATTCAACTTACGTGCGCAAGCCTCCTTACTTTGAAGGAATGCCGCGAAATCCAATTCCAGTTAAAGACATTAAGGATGCCCGCGTATTAGCAAAACTAGGAGATTCAGTTACAACAGATCACATCTCACCTGCCGGAAATATCAAAGCAGATTCACCTGCTGGTAAATATTTAGCCGACCATGGTGTTGATCGTAAAGATTTCAATTCATATGGTTCACGACGTGGAAATCACGAAGTAATGATTCGCGGAACATTTGCAAATATTCGTTTAAAAAATCAATTACTAGATGGTGTTGAAGGTGGCTTCACTCGGAATTACTTAAGTGGTGGTGAACAAGCCACAATTTACGATGCATCAATGCAGTATCAAAGTAGTGGCGTACCACTAGTGATTCTTGCAGGCAAAGAGTATGGCTCAGGATCCTCACGTGACTGGGCTGCAAAAGGAACGGCACTTCTTGGTGTGAAAGCGGTAATTGCGCAATCTTATGAACGGATCCATCGTTCAAATTTGATTGGCATGGGAGTACTGCCGCTTCAATATCTTGAGGGTCAAAGTGCGCAAACATTAAATTTATCAGGTGACGAACTCTTTTCGATTACCGGTATTGAGGAACTTAATTTGGGAAGCACACCTCGAGAGGTAACTGTTTCTTACGGGGATAAATCCTTCCGCGCTCTGGTGCGAATTGATACCCCAGGTGAGGCCGATTACTACCGTCATGGTGGCATCATGCAGTACGTGCTCAGATCTCTTCTGCCGAGCGGAAAGTAGCCCAGCAAGTAGAATAAGAGCATTATCTTTTATGGGGGGCGATATGAGTGAGTTACTAAACTCCATAAATAGCCCTGCGGATTTGCAAGGTTTGAGCCAAGAGCAATTGGATCAACTCTCTCATGAGATCCGCACCTTTTTAATTAAATCGGTAAGTAAGACTGGCGGCCATCTGGGCCCAAATCTTGGTGTTGTCGAATTAAGTATCGCCATTCACCGAATCTTCGAATCTCCTAAAGATGTAATTTTGTTTGATACCGGACATCAATCTTATGTACATAAAATCTTAACTGGACGTGCAGATGGCTTTGAAAAACTTCGCCAACGCGGTGGATTATCTGGTTATCCAAGTCGGGCCGAGAGCGTGCATGATGTAATTGAAAATTCACATGCTTCAGCTGCTCTTTCATGGGGAGATGGAATCTCTCGCGCATTCTCTTTGCAGGGAGCTACAGATCGAAGTGTTGTGGTTGTTGTTGGCGATGGTGCCCTCACTGGCGGAATGTCTTGGGAGGCGTTAAACAATATTGCCGCAGCCGAAAAGCGTTCACTTGTAATTGTAGTTAATGACAATGAACGTTCTTACAGTCCAACTATTGGTGGAATTTCAAATTATTTGAGTACGTTGCGAACCACACAAGGTTATGAGAAATTTTTGGATTGGGGCAAGAACGTTTTAGAGAAGACCCCAGTTGTAGGTGGGCCGATTTTTGAGACTTTGCATGGCATGAAAAAGGGAATTAAAGACATCATCGCTCCACAAGGAATGTTTGAAGATTTAGGAATTAAATATGTAGGACCAGTAGATGGCCATGATATTTCAGCCCTTGAGCGCGCACTCGAGCAAGCAAAACAATTTGGCGCTCCAGTGATTGTGCACGCCATTACTGAAAAAGGTCGTGGTCATACACCTGCAGAACAAAATGAAGCGGATAAATTCCACTCAGTTGGGGTTATTGATCCCGAAACTGGCGAACCAGTAAATGCCTCATCAACAAGTTGGACTTCGGTGTTTTCAAGTGAATTAATTGAGATTGCCCGTAAACGCGAAGATATTGTCGCACTCACCGCAGCGATGCTCGGACCTACCGGCCTGGATAAATTCCAGGCAGAGTTTCCATCTCGCACAATTGATGTTGGTATTGCCGAGCAGCACGCCACCGC
>WLKK01000109.1 GCA_009701305.1 Actinomycetota bacterium
GTAACCACAACTGTCAATGTCAATGGGGATCTTCTACTTCCACGTAATTGCACTCCCAATTCGGAAACTCCATAAGAAATAACAGCAAGCACAAAAGCCCAATGGCCGATCACTCCAACCGATAATGGAGAAATATCTAAAATAAAGCCGGCAAGAAATCCTTGCAATGCCGCAAGCCATTGATCCTCAAGAAATGCCCAAGAGATAACAAAAATCAAAAAGATTGAAGGATTCGCAAATGGAAAAGCAATACGAGAAATAACCACCTCTTGAAAAGTTAAAATTAAACCTGCTGAAATTACAAAAAATAAACTCTTTTTCATCTACTGCGTCGCATCTGAACTACTTGGAGTCGGGGCTGGAGTCGGAGTAACAAATACGGTCACAGTCGGAGTTGGGATTGGCTTCGGTGGTGGTGGAAGTAGCGCATCTCGTGGGTCGGTTTTGCTTTTACTTACGATTACCGCAACAACTGAAATCCGATTTAAATCAACAAAAGGTTTGACCACAGCGCTCTTAGTAAGCGCACCTGAGATTTGATTCACTTGCGTAATTACTCCAACCGGGACTCCCGGTAAAAAAGGTTGACTATTTGCACTTCCGCGAGCAACAACTCTTTGCCCTACACGCAAATCAGAGGTTGAATCGAGCAAAATTAATTCCAGGTCACTTCCTCCGGTGCCACTTACAACACCTGACGTTCCAGAACTTTCCAGCCTTACGCCTACTTTAAAAGTTTCATCATCCATAAGTAATGCAATAGATGTACTTTGCGATACTGAAAGGATACGGGCAACTAAACCGCCTCCGGCGATAATTGACATATCTTTTTTAATTCCATCTGCGCTGCCAACATCTAATTGAATTGTGCGAGAAAAACTTGCAGCCGAGCCGACTGCGATAATTCGAGCTGGAACAATTTTGTATCTACCCGCCCCAGCCAAATCAAGGACCGATTTTAATTCTTTAACTTCATTTGTGATGGCATTTTTTCGACTTAACTCTTCTTTAAGTGCCGCGTTATCTTTTTGTAGATTTGAAATTTTATTGCGAGTGCGTCCTAAACTAAATACATCTCCAGTAAATGTACTTACGGGGCGATAAATCGAATTAAAAACATTTTGAAACGGCGAACTAACGGTTGCTGAAACTTTTCGTAATCCTTCACTTGGTAAATTTCCACGTAAATCTAAGGTTATCAAAAGAAGAGAAGTGATCAGAAGTGCGCTTAAGAAAAAGCGTGAACGAGCCTTATCATTGCCGATGTTCTCACCTCACTAAATTTTGCGTACTTTTCAAACCACAGAATGTCATCGACGCGGTTCGGAGATAAGAACTTTCTCGAGAGCTTCAAACTCTTCGATACATCTTCCGGTACCCATTACAACTGCATGTAAAGGATTCTCTGCAATATTGACTGCGATACCAGTCTCGTGGCGCAGACGTTCATCTAATCCATGAAGCAGCGCTCCACCGCCGGTGAGTACGATTCCGCGATCCATGATGTCGCCAGATAATTCTGGAGGACAGGTATCAAGTGTGCTTTTCACCGCTTCGATAATTCGAGAAACTGGCTCTTCAATCGCTTTACGAATCTCTTCTGCAGTAACCAAAATAGTTTTTGGAAGTCCTGATACTAAATCTCGACCACGAATTTCAGCATCTGGTTCACCAGAACTTGGGAAAGCAGATCCAATAGATATCTTTATTTGTTCTGCGGTGCTCTCACCTAGCAATAATGAGTATTCACGTTTTACCCAAGCAATAATCGCTTGATCTAACTCATCGCCCCCAACTCGAATTGATTGGACGGCAACAATTCCACCGAGTGAGATAACTGCGATTTCAGTAGTTCCTCCACCGATATCAACAACCATATTTCCAGTTGGCTCATGGATCGGAAGACCGGCTCCAATTGCAGCAGCCATCGGCTCCTCAATTATGTACACCTTGCGAGCGCCAGCAGCATAGCCAGCATCTTTAACCGCTCTTTGTTCGACTCCGGTAATTCCAGATGGCACACAAACAACTAGTCGAGGCTTGGCAAAGTGGCGACGTTTATGCACTTTTTGAATGAAGTAACGCAACATCCGCTCAGTTGTATCAAAATCAGAGATCACGCCATCTTTTAGCGGGCGAATTGCCACAATATTTCCGGGGGTACGTCCAATCATTTTCTTAGCTTCAATTCCAACAGCGAGAATTCCACCAGTGGTTTGATTAATTGCCACAACACTTGGCTCATTTAAAACAATTCCACGTCCACGTACGTAAACCAAAGTGTTTGCAGTTCCTAAATCAATCGCCATATCGCGACCCATGAAAGATAAGTTAGCCGCCATTATTATTTTCCTCCAAAGAAAATTGCTATTTCTCGATTTGCTGATTCTGGCGAATCAGATCCGTGCACTAAATTTTGAACAACCTTTGTTCCTTGGTCGCGTGCTAAATCTCCGCGAATGGTTCCCGGAGCTGCAACAGTTGGATCGGTAACTCCAGCAAGTGAACGAAAACCTTCAATTACCCGTTCTCCTTCTGCGACCATCGCGACAATTGGACCGGAAAGCATAAATTCAACTAAAGGCTCAAAAAATGGTTTGCCTTTGTGTTCTGCATAATGCTCTTCCAATAACGCACGAGTTGGATTCATCAACTTTAAATCGGTGATCTGATATCCCTTGGATTCAATCCGCGAAATTACTTGGCCGACTAAGCCCCGACGTACTCCATCTGGCTTAACGAGAATTAAGGTGCGCTCCACCTTGGTGCTGGACATGGGCGCAAGCGTATCGGCTCACCTTCCACTCAGACGAGCCCGGGCCGCCTCACCCTTTCTCCCCACCACAATCGCCGCGATCCAGAGGCCGGTATAGAGCGCTCCCATCGCGAACATCGCCGTGACCACAAAGCCATATGCGACCACGCCAACCTGCAGTATTGAGCCAATAATCCAACCACTTTTGCGCTTCAAAAGGCCGGCGGTCAAAATTAAAAGTAACGCTAATGCCCCTCCAGCCCATA
>WLKK01000011.1 GCA_009701305.1 Actinomycetota bacterium
AGGAATGCAATCGGTTGGAGTAGTCCGCGAGCCTCAGGCTGGCGAGCAATTCCATTGATGTATGCGGCGAAAACCAGACCGGTTGCGACACCTGGTCCGATGGTTGATAGGCCGAAACCTACGATAGCCATTGTGCCTGTCATTTCACTGTCCTTTCACGTAATGACCAGAGGAACCTCTAGCCAAATCTAGTTGTTGGTTAATTAATGCTCATCCGCTAAAGCTCCTGCAATATAAAGTGCTGTAAGCAAAGTAAAGATGTAAGCCTGCAGGCACTCAATACCAAATTCAAAAAATGTTAATCCAATAGCAAATCCGAAAGAAAAAATGCTTAGTATTTTCATCAAGATTGTGCTTGCTAATAAATGCTCGCCACCCATTGTGAAAACTAGGAGAAGTAAGTGGCCAGCAAACATATTTGCGAATAACCGAAGTGAGAGCGTTGCTGGTCTTACTATGAAGTAAGTCGCAAACTCAACCGGCGTCAAGATTATATAAATCCATTTTGGAACACCTGGCATGAAGCAAATGTCTTTTATGTACTTCTTTAATCCATGGTGCTTAATTCCTACATAGTGATAAACAACGTATGTAAATACGGCCAGGGCTATTGGGAATCCGATTCGCGACATACTCGGAAATTGCAGGAAAGGAATAATTCCAAAGAGGTTATTACAGAGAACAAATGTGAAAAGGGTAAACAGAAAAGGTACAAAGCGCATGAACTCTGGGCCGATTACATCTTGACCAATGCTGTTGCGGACAAATGAATAAACTCCTTCACCAGCAAATTGCAAGCGCGAAGGAACTACTGCTGCTTTACGTGCAGAGATAATGAAAAATGATGCAATCAAAATTACAGAAAGGGCTACTAAGAAAACAGGTTTTGAAAAAAGAATGCTGTCACCAAATATTGGTGCGAATTGAAAGTCAGCGGCACTTGGTGGCTCAAACTCACCAGAAAGAAGTGTCTCAGTTAGCAAAATCAAACTCCTCAGAAGTCACAGGGTTAAAACTTGTAGTGCTGTTTTCGGCCGGCTTTCGCGCCCAAACTTAGAGGGTGTGGCCCATAGAGGCAAAACGAGGAAGGGCCGAACTGGCTTACTTGGCTTTGATGAACCGCATCCAGATCAAATAAAAGGCGGAGGAGATACCCAGTAGTAATCCACCGGGGAAAAAGAGATGGGTCCCCATCCAGCGATCTACAAAATGGCCGAGGCCGCCCCAAATAACTAATCCAGAGAGCAGGTAGCCGAAGATTGACCAAAAAGCGCCCTCATCGTGAACTGCCATAGCCGCCTCCTAGCTTCAGGTATGCCCGAATTTCTCCGCCTAGCCAGCCAAGGGTAACCGCAAGAGCCACCGCTGCAAAAGAGCGCCGATCGAGGTCAAAATTACCGATCACTACTAGGAAAACCACCATAACCAGCACCTTCAAAAAGTATGAGGCCATCACAATCGCATAGGTCGCACGAGGGTCCATGGTCGCTGTGGCTTTCGCCAAAAGAATGTGTACCAGGAAAAAGGCAACCACCAAAGTTGACGCAATTGCTCCTGCGATCAAACCCTTTACTCCATTTATATAAGTTGTAATGGCTGTTCCGAGTAAAGCTGTAATTGCAGCTGGCTTTGCAGCACCATTTAAAAAAATCTGCGAATAATGCTTCATAGATTTTTGAAGATTCCGACTTTAAGTTTTCGGTACAAAAATGGATATTTTGTTAACGATAATGATAGTGCTGTAAAGAGTAGCGAAACTAATAAGGTGAAGCGCCATGGAATGAAGGCTGACGCAGCTAAGGGCATCGCAAATGAAAAAGTCCAAAGATACAAAAGGAAAGTTGCTGAACGTTGCGAATGCCCCAACATAATTATTCTGTGATGCAAATGTTCTTTATCTGGAGCAAAAGGTGAACGACCAGCTTTTGTTCTTCTAATAATTGCCAAAATTAAATCTATTAATGGAATTGCTAGAACTCCGAAAGGTAGAAGTATTGGAAGCAAGGTTGGTGCAAGTTGTTGCGCTGAAATAGCATTTGAATCTATCTGACCAGTCAAAGTTATGGCAGCAACTCCAAGCAATAAACCCAAAACCATTGATCCAGAATCCCCCATAAAGATTCTTGCCGGATAAAAGTTGTGCGGTAAGAATCCAATACACGCGCCCACTACAACTGCTGTTATTAGTAAAGGTGCTCCGGCTCGATCAAAGTTGTACACGACTGAAAGTAGGTAGGCGTATGAGAAAAAGGCAACGGCAGCAATCCCAACAATTCCGGCAGCCAAACCATCTAAACCATCTACAAAATTGACAGCATTAATGGAAACTAAAATCACCAAAATCGTTAACAATTGACCCAGTGAGCTTGGCAATGTCGTGATTCCATTAATAGGTAACCAAAGAAGTTGAACGCCATTAAGAAGTAGTACTCCGGCAGCAATAGATTGTCCCGCCAGTTTAGTTATTGCATCTAGCCCCCAACGATCATCTGCCATGCCGAGCAACAAAACTATTCCACTAGCTAAAACAATTCCGGTGATCTGTCCAGTTTGGGCAAAGGCTTTATGCAATAGTGGAAGCTGATTTGCAACTCCAATTGCAATAGCAATTGCAAACCAAATTGCTAATCCGCCCCACCGTGGAGTTGGAGTGGTGTGTACATCACGTTTTCGAACGTAAGCGATAGCCCCAAACCGAAGTGCGGCTTTCTCGGCAAGAGGGGTAAATAAATAAGTTAATGCTGCTGTTAAAAATAATACTAAGAGATGCTCGCGCATTAGTTTTCTGGGTAAACCGGAAAGGCTTCACAAAGTTGCGCTACTTCGGCTGAAATTGCCTTCGCACTCTCTGGCTTAGTAATTGCTCGAGAAATCAGTGAAGCAATAGATTTCATCTCTTTTGTTCCCATGCCTTGGGTAGTGACAGATGGAGTTCCAACTCTAATTCCACTTGTAATAGATGGCGCCAGTGGGTCATATGGAATTGAATTTTTATTTAAGGTAATTCCTGCAGCACCGCACCTTTCATCGGCTTCTTTGCCGGTAACGCCAAGTGCGCGAACGTCAATTAATGCAAGATGGGTTTGAGTTCCACCTGATACTGCGCGCATTCCTTCGTCAACCAAAGCAGCAGCAAGTGCTTGAGCGTTGATGATTACTGTTTTTGCGTAGTTTTGATATTCAGGAGTTGCACATTCTTTTAGATTTACCGCTTTGGCGGCAACGGCACTCATGATTGGACCACCTTGCATCCCCGGAAAAATTGATTTATCAATTGCGGCAGCATGTTCGGCTTTTGAAAGAATCATTCCGCCGCGTGGACCACGCAAAACCTTGTGAGTTGTAAACGAAACTACATCTGCATATGGAACAGGTGATGGAATTGCTTTACCGGCCACAAGGCCAATGAAGTGAGCGGCATCAACCCACATGATCGCACCAGCTTCATCACAAATATCTCTAACTACTTTGAAATCAATCAAACTTGGGTATGCGGTTGCACCCGAACAAATCATCTTTGGTTTGTGTTTAATGGCAAGATCACGAAGTTCGTCATAATCAATTAACTCATTATCTTCACGCACACCGTACGACTCAACGTTAAACCATTTGCCAGAAAAGTTAACTTTAGAGCCATGTGTTAAATGACCGCCGTGCGGTAGAGACATCGCAAGTACTGTGTCACCAGGTTTTGTAAAAGCTTGATACACGGCAATGTTTGCACTTGCTCCTGAGTGTGGTTGTAAATTTGCATGCTCAGCGCCAAAAAGTTTTTTTGCACGTTCAATGCCAATCGTTTCTGCTTTATCTACCTCTTCACAACCGCCGTAATATCTTTTGCCTGGATAACCTTCTGCATATTTGTTTGAAAGAGTTGAACCAAGCGCTGCCAGAACTGCCGGAGATGTGAAGTTCTCACTTGCAATTAATTGCAAACCATGGCGTTCGCGCTCAAGTTCAGATTGTAAAATTGCAGCAATCTCTGGATCTTGGGCTTCTAAATCAGCATAACTTGCACCGTAATATGCATGTGCTTTGCTAGATGCAATTGAACTCATCGATCCTCCTGGCGGGTAGAGCCATAGCCTAGAACGGGATCTAGACCAATGTTGGGCAGAGCGCGCGGAGCTGCGTATTTGTTACTTCGCCCTCACGCACAATGCGATGCGGGAAAGCTGTGGCATCCACCACAGTCGAACCCAAAGCCAGGTCAAGTGCGCCATCATCGCAAATCAAATGAATCACACTGCCAAAAACCTCATTGATCTCACCTGGTTCGCGTAAGGCCGGCCGGCCCGAAAGCCCAGCACTTGCCACCGCAAGCGGACCCGTTTCCTTAAGCAACGCAAGTGCAAAATCATTATTTGGAACGCGGACCATAAATTGATTTAAAGAACCGCCATCTCCCAAATCCCAAGTTAAAGATCGATTAGATTTCAACTGTAAAAACAATTTTCCAGGCCAGAAAGTTTCAGCCAATATTAAAGCTTCTTCACTTAATGAGGCAGTTAATCCCCGAACGCTAGTAATGCTTGGAACCATCACAGATGCAGCTTGATCGGCTGGATCATCCCTAATTAAATGCAAGGATTCAACTGCGCTTCTATTAAATGCATCGGCAGCAAATACATATGCGTTTTCAATCGGAATTGCGATCACTCCACCAGCACGAATATAGGTGAGAGCTTCAACAAGAGTTTGTGGCTCTGAAGTTAGTAATCGATCGGACATTTACTTACTAACCTCCAAAGCATTTCTGATCGCACTCGTCCACCGCGGACGCCCGGTTAAATCATAGTGAACCGTTACTTCGGTAAAGTAGTTAGTTAGTGCAATTTTCATTGATTCGGCTTGAACCTCACTATGTTCAATCGCAAAGTACCCACCACTTTTTAGCAATCTGGCCGCGCATAAAATGAACTGGTTTGGGATTTCCATGCCGTTGCTACCACCCCTGAGTGCTGCTGATGGTTCGTAATCTGCAACTTCTCTCGGAAGAATTTCAGATTGCGACAGGTATGGGGGGTTAGCGGTCACAAAATCTACTTTGTGCTCTAACACAAAATCATTTACGTCAGCCGGAACTACTTCCACTTGTGGTGCAATTAATTCAATATTTTTTCTAAGCCAAATTAACGCAGCCTCACTTTTTTCTACTGCGATAACTTTTACATCTGGGATTTCATATGCCACAGCCAAAGCAATTGCACCAGAACCAGATCCCAAGTCAACTAATGTTATTGGACGATCCGCGGCATTAATTTTTTCAACAACCCCACTAACCAAATTTTCAGTTTCTGGACGAGGAATCAATACTCCTTCTCCAACTCGTAATGTTAGATATCGAAAATATGCCAAACCTGTTATGTATTGAATTGGACGATGCTCACAACGTTGCTTTATGTACTCATTGAAAACCACAGCCTGTTCAGCACTTAACTCAGATTGAAGCAGTAATTCAGCACGTGAAATCTGCAAAACTTCCGAGAGCAATAATTGAGTATCCAATTTAGAATTTTCAATATTAGCGGCAGCAAGAATTGTTTCGGCTGCTAACAAAAGTTGCTTGATCTCAATCATGTTACTCAGAAGCGGTAAGTCGAGCTGCTTTATCTGCATCAATTAATGCTTGAATAACTGGCTCTAAGTCGCCATCAAGCACTGATTCCAGATTATTTGATTTGAAATTAATACGGTGATCACTCAAACGATTTTCCGGATAATTGTAGGTACGAATTCGCTCACTTCTATCTACAGTTCTTACTTGGCTTTTGCGTTGCGCCGAATCTAACTCCGCTTGTGCTTCTTGGGCAGCAGACAATAACCGAGCACGTAAAATTCGAAGCGCTGATTCTTTATTTTGCAATTGAGATTTTTCATTCTGACAAGAAACCACGATTCCAGTGGGAACATGTGTTAATCGCACTGCGCTGTCAGTTGTATTAACGCTCTGTCCCCCGGGACCGCTAGAGCGATAAACATCAACGCGCACATCATTCATGTTCAATTCAACATCTACTTCATCTGCTTCCGGAAGAATTAAGACGCCAGCGGCTGATGTATGAATTCGGCCAGCAGATTCAGTCTCAGGAACTCTTTGTACCCGATGCACGCCACCTTCAAATTTAAGTCTGGCAAATGGAGCGCGACCTGGTTCGGCAACTCCTTTTGCTTTCACGGCTACTGAGACATCCTTATATCCGCCTAAATCACTTTCAGTTGCATCAATTAACTCAGTTTTCCAACCTTGTCTTTCGGCGTATCTCATATACATGCGCAAAAGATCTCCAGCAAATAGCGCTGATTCATCTCCACCGGCACCAGCTTTAACTTCAATAATTACATCGCGGTCATCATTTACATCTCGAGGCAACAACAACTCTTCTAACTTTGTTGCAGCGGCTGCGGCAAACTCTTCAAGTGCCGGAAGTTCAGCGGCAAAAGATTGATCTTCAACTGCCAATTCTCGTGCTGCGGTTAAATCATCTTCGGCCGCATGCCATGCACGATAACCGGCAACGATTGGTCCAAGTTGTGAGTACCGCTTACTTAATTGGCGGGCGCGATTTGGATCATTGTGAACACCAGGATCAGCAAGTGCTGTCTCTATTTCGGCATGCTCGGCAAGCAACTCAAGTGCAGTGGTGAAACGTTCGGTAATTTCTTTAGCCATCTGCCCACCTGCCTCTCCAGCTTTTTCAGCTTTTTCAGCTTTTTCAGCTTGTACTTTCTCTTTTTACTAATTCCAATGAAAAGACCGCACCCAATCTCGCCAATGGCGAGATGAGTACGGCCGTTTAAAAGTAGTTACTTGGCTTTTTTATTAAAGCGTTCTTCAAATTTAGCTACACGTCCACCAGTATCAAGGATGCGCTGCTTGCCGGTGTAAAAAGGATGACAGACAGAGCAAACATCAACGTGAATCGCTCCGGAAGAAACTGTCGAACGGGTTACAAATGCTGCGCCGCAACTGCAAGTCACATTTGTTGCTTCATATGCTGGGTGGATCTCTGCCTTCATTACTTACTCCAATTACTTGATGGGACTGGGTCGGCTTTCTCTTGCAAAAAAGTCGTGAACCAGAGATCTCAAAGGATACCGCCCCTTTGGGGGCGGTAGCAATTGCGCTTAAACCTCGCTTGTTGGCCCGACTGTGGTCTTCTGGATCTGCATCAAAAACTCCACATTGGACTTGGTGCCCTTCATCTTCTCAAGCAGAAGTTCAAGTGCCTGTTGGGAATCCAGTGCGTGCAAAACTCGACGTAATTTCCAAGTTATGTTCAACTCTTCGGCGCCCATCAAAATCTCTTCTTTACGAGTACCAGATGCATCAACATCAACTGCTGGGAAGATGCGCTTATCCGCTAAACGGCGATCGAGTTTAAGTTCCATATTTCCGGTTCCTTTAAACTCTTCAAAAATAACTTCATCCATTCTTGAACCAGTGTCAACAAGGGCAGTTGCAAGAATTGTTAGCGATCCGCCATCTTCAATATTTCGCGCAGCACCGAAGAACTTCTTAGGTGGATACAAAGCAGCAGAGTCCACACCACCGGAAAGAATTCTTCCGCTAGCAGGAGCAGCGATGTTGTATGCGCGACCTAATCGAGTAATTGAATCAAGAAGCACAACTACATCATGACCTAATTCAACTAAACGCTTTGCGCGCTCGATTGCAAGCTCTGCAACTGTGGTGTGATCTTCAGCGGGACGATCAAATGTAGAAGAAATAACTTCTCCCTTAACAGAACGCTGCATGTCGGTAACTTCTTCTGGGCGCTCATCTACAAGAACAACCATTAAGTGAACTTCAGGGTTATTTTTTGTAATCGCGTTTGCAATTGCTTGAAGAACCATCGTCTTTCCGGCTTTTGGAGGTGAGACGATCAATCCACGTTGACCTTTTCCGATTGGAGCAATCAGATCAATAACACGTGTCGTTAAAATATTTGGTTCAGTCTCTAAACGTAAACGATCTTGTGGATATAGCGGAACCAATTTATTAAATTCAATACGATCTTTAGCCTCGTCAGGTTCCATTCCGTTGATGGTGTCTAATCGAAGTAGCGCATTAAATTTCTCACGGCGTTCGCCTTCACGTGGTTCACGAACAGCTCCGGTTACCACATCTCCTTTGCGAAGTCCGTATTTACGAACTTGTTGCATGGAAACATAAACATCATTTGGACTTGGAAGGTAACCACTTGTGCGAATAAATGAGAAGTTGTCGAGGATATCTACTAAACCACCAACTGGAACCAAAACATCACCTTCAGAAATAACTGCTTCACGCTCTTCACGTGGAGGGCGGTTGCGATCACGGTTGCGATCACGATCACGGTGACGGTCACGTCCACGATCATTACGGTCATTCCGGTCACTCCGGTCATTCCGGTTGTCGCGATCACTGCGATCACTACGGTTGTCGCGATCATTATTGCTATTACGGTTGTCGCGATTATCTTCGCGACTATCGTCAGAGTCATCATTTTCGGCATTCTCAGAGTTCCCATTATTTGAATCGCTAGAGTTCGAATTGCTAGATTTTTCGGTCGAATTCTCTTTTCTTGCTGGACGTTCTTTACGGGCAGGTTTTGCTGACGCGGCCCGATTTGCTGCTTGCAAATCACTAATAGCGGTAACTAGGGCAGCTTTTGGCATCTTTATGGCGCCATCAATTCCAAGTTGGACACCTACTTTGCGCAGCTCGGGAAGGAGCATCGCGCTTAGATCGCTCGCGGGTTTACGCGCGCGGGTTGAAGTTTCAGTCACATTTCCTCATTCAGGTTATTTGGCTTATTAAATTAATAAACAATTAAATAAGCGCAGTTGGATTATTTATCGCTTTGGTTACTCTTAACAAAAGGTTCAAGTATTTCCGGTTTTAACTTAAAACTTGGGGAGATAAGAATTTTAAGCGACTGAGATTTTTCTTGCTTACTCGGGGAAATCCCGGCCGAGTAAGAAAAGCATAGCACTCAACCCAGGGCTGTTTTACGGCTAATTCAGATAATTAGAGCTAATTAGGAGCGTAAATATGGGCGCCAACCCGGCTAATTCCTAATATTTTAGTAGCAAATGAACTGCCTCCGGCACGGGCGATCTCTTGCGCATCAGTGACCGAGCCAGTATGTAACGCTAAAACAGTGGGCCCAGCACCAGAAATAAAAGCAGCAACTCCTGCGCTTCGTAATTTTTGAACAAGGGCAAAAGATTTTGGCATCGCTGATTTACGGAACTCTTGATGAATTAAATCTTGCGTCGCTTCATAAAGAAACTCTGGCTTATTACTTAGGGCCTCAACCATCAATGCGCTGCGGGCAATATTTGCAGTGGCATCTCTATATAAAACTTCATCGGGCAACATTTTGCGGGCACTCGATGTTGCAACCGCACTTTCTGGAATGAAAGCGACCGCATTTATTCGGTGATTAACCGTAATCGGAATTGCACGGCCAACTCCACCTTCGAGCCACGCAATAGTTGCACCACCATACAAAGCTGCAGCAACATTATCGGGATGGCCTTCCATCTCTGTTGCAATTGCAAGCAAATCTTGATCTGTTAAACGTTCTTGCCCAGAGATAACTAATGCGCGCGCTAAATAAAGTCCGCCGATAATTGCACTTGAAGAAGAACCTAATCCTCGTCCATGCGGAATTGCATTTAATGCACGTACTGATAATCCCCTTGGTCTTCCACCCATATGGTCAAAAGCGCGATTCATCGCTTTGATAAGTAAATTTTTATCATCTTTTCTAATTTCATCAGCGCCTTCGCCGGCTACTTGAATATCTAGGCCCGCTTCATCAGAAACTTGCGCTGCATACCCATCATAAATTTCAAGGGCTAGACCTAAGCAATCAAAACCAGCACCCAAGTTGGCACTACTGGCGGGCGTGCGAATAGTTACCGGGGTGGCGCGGAAAGTTGGTTTGCTTTGCATTATGCCAACTCTAGAACTTCGGCCGCTTTTGCAACACTTACTGGAATCACAATCGGTTCTGGCGCGCCATCGAGTGCCCACTGAACATCTTTGAGGCCATTGCCGGTAACTGTAATCACGATTTTTTTGCCTTTTGGTAATTGCCCTGCAGCTTTTGCCTTCAGCAAACCAGCAAGACCCGCAGCGGAAGATGGTTCGCAGAAAATTCCTTCACGTCCAGCGATCAAACTATATGCTGCCAAGATTTCTTGATCAGAAACAGCCCCGATCCGTCCACCAGAATCATCACGAGCGGCAACAGCTTGCTGCCATGATGCAGGATTGCCAATGCGAATTGCAGTAGCAATTGTTTCAGGGTTTTTCACAACTTCATTTCGCACAATTGGCGCAGCACCTTCTGCTTGGAATCCCCACATTTGTGGCAAACTTTTTGAAATTCTAGCTTTTTGATACTCCTGGTATCCCATCCAATATGCGGTGATATTTCCAGCGTTACCTACGGGAAGAGCGTGGATATCAGGTGCAAACCCAAGTGCATCAACAATTTCAAAAGAAGCAGTTTTTTGACCTTGAATTCGATAAGGATTTACTGAGTTAACTAACGCAACTGGATAATTTTCTGATAATTCACGAGCAAGAGTTAAACAATCATCAAAATTCCCAGCAACCTGTAATATTTTTGCACCATGAATTACTGCTTGAGCTAATTTTCCCATGGCAATCTTGCCTTCTGGGATTAATACCGCAGGAATCATTCCCGCTTTGGTGGCATATGCAGCAGCGCTTGCACTGGTATTTCCAGTTGATGCGCAAATTACTACTTTCGCACCATCTTCAGCAGCTTTACTCATCGCCATTGTCATTCCACGATCTTTAAAAGAACCGGTTGGATTGCAACCTTCCACTTTCACCCAAACGTCGTTCTCCAACATGTCAGAAAGAACGCAGCCGTATATAAGTGGTGTTCCACCTTCTTGCAAAGTTATTACCGGAGTTTTACGCGAAACTGGAAGGCGATGCCGGTACTCTTCAATTATTCCGCGCCAAAGATGAGCGTTGCTTGATTTACCAAAGATCAATTGGCGCCTCCTTCAACTCTGATCACAGTTTCAACCGAGCGAACCGTATCTAATTTTCGCAAATCAGCAACGGTCGCTGATAGTGCGGAATCCATTGCGGAATGAGTTACCACAATTAATTCAGCTTGTTCATCACTACCATCTTGACGAACTGTTTGTATTGAAACTGAATGTGCTGCAAATACTTGCGCAACCGATGCCAATACACCTGGTCGATCAGATACATTTAAACGAATCAAATAACGGGTTTCTGTTTCACCCATAGGCGCAATTGATCGCTCAGCGTATGAACTTTCTTTAGGGCCAAGACCGCCGAGCGCGCGATGACGCGCAACTGCCACTAAATCTCCCAGGATCGCTGATGCAGTTGGTTCCCCTCCTGCTCCACGCCCATAAAACATTAGTTCTCCTGCAGATTTTGCTTCCACGAAAACTGCATTAAATGCATCACGAACAGATGCCAGTGGATGTTCTTTCGGAAGTAAGGCTGGATGGACGCGCACTGCAATTCTTCCATCATCAGTTAATTGCGCGATTGCTAATAATTTAACAACATGGTTCATTTCATTTGCGATTCGAACAATGTCAGCGGTTACATCAGAGATTCCTTCACGAAAAACATCTGCTGCGGTTACTCGAGAATGAAATGCCAAACTTGCCAGAATTGCAGCTTTTGCTGCGGCATCAAACCCTTCAACATCAGCAGTTGGATCGGCTTCTGCGTATCCGAGTGCTTGTGCTTCTTTAAGTGCGCTCTCAAAAGATGCACCCGATGCAGCCATTTTACTAAGAATATAATTTGTCGTTCCGTTTACAATTCCAATTACCCGTTTAACTTGATCTCCAGCAAGTGATTCGCGAAGTGGCCTAATAATTGGTATCGCACCAGCAACTGCCGCTTCAAAATAAATATCAACACCATTATCTGCTGCTGCTTCATAAAGTTCGGCACCGTGCTGAGCAAGCAATGCTTTGTTTGCAGTAACAACTGATTTTCCATTTTTTAGTGCTTGCAAAATTAATGATCGTGCAGGTTCGATGCCGCCCATCACTTCAATAATTATGTCGATCTGTGGATCATTAACGATAGATTCCCCATCGCTGGTTACGCTCACGCCACTACGAATTAAATCTGGACGAGGTTTTTTTAAATCTTTTACTGATATAGCGACAAGGGCTAATTGCGAACCAGAACGTGCTGCTAAATCGCTATTTTGTTCAACAAGCAAACGAGCAACCTGACCTCCGACAACGCCGGCCCCGAGCATTCCAACTTTTAGCAAGGGCGCATTCGCTTGCGCACCTTTAGCCGAATTCATATGCACAGCCTACCGATCAACTTAACACTCAGGAGTTGACCTCAAGATTGAGCAAGTCGGCTGCATTTTCGCGGCGCAAAATCACTCGTGCCTGGCCATTTCTTACCGCAATCACCGGCGGGCGAGGCTGGTGATTGTAATTACTAGCCATGCTCCGTCCATAGGCTCCGGTAGCTGGAATCGCCAAAATATCACCAGGTTTCACATCACTTGGAAGTTCGACTTCGCGAATAATTATGTCGCCACTTTCACAATGTTTGCCGACAACGCGACTAGAAGTTAGCGGTGACGTTGAAGTGCGGTTTGCAAGTTGCACTGAATACTGTGCGCCATAAAGTGCTGGGCGAATATTGTCACTCATTCCACCATCCACTGAAATGTAATTGCGCCGCTGACCTCCATCTAAGTTAACTTCTTTAGTCGTACCTACTTCGTAAAGCGTTACGGTAGAAGGACCAGCAATGGCACGTCCAGGTTCTATAGATAAATGTGGAATTGCTAATCCGTGTTTTTTGCATTCGCCTAAAACAATTTCATGCATTCGGTTTATGACTGAATCAATACTTTGCGGAGTGTCAGAGGCTACGTATGCGATTCCAAATCCACCGCCAAGATCAAGATCAGGAAATTCAATCGCATGTACTGCTTTCATCTCTGCCATAAATTCAATTACCCGCTGAGCAGCAATATCAAAACCGTTACTATCAAAAATCTGTGAACCGATATGACAATGGAATCCCCGTAGTTCAATATGTGTGGCGTCCAATGCTTTCTTTGTAGCGATCGCGGCCGCACCACTTGCAATTGAAAATCCAAATTTCACATCTTCATGTGCAGTGGCAATAAATTCATGAGTGTGTGCTTCTATGCCCGGTGTTAACCTCAAAAGAATTGCTTGTTTTTTCCCAAGTTGCTTTGCAATATCTTCAATTCTTTCTATTTCATGCAAAGAGTCAGCAACAATGACGTATACGCCAATTTCAATTGCACTTCTTATCTCTGCTGCGGACTTGTTATTTCCGTGAACTTCAATTCGATTTGCCGGAAATTTTGCAGCAATAGCCACAGCCAATTCGCCGCCGGAACAAACATCCAATCCCACGCCTTCTTCCGCCAGCCATTTAGCAATTTGCACCGAAAGAAAAGCTTTTCCGGCATAAAATATGCCAGAGTTTTCGTTTCCGAAAGTTATGTCGAGTGCACTTCTAAATTCCTGAATCCGCGATCTAAAATCATCTTCGTCAATAATGAATGCTGGAGTACCAAACTCTTTTGCCAAATCTTGTGCGCTAATTCCGGCTATATAAATTTCACCATTTTCAATTGATGTATTTCGCGGCCAGATATTCACGGGATTCAATTTACTCACATCTTTTCTGGCGCGCTTACGCCAAGCATGGCCAGCCCATTTGCCAAGACTTGGCGGGTGGCTTCGCACAAAAGCGCCCGAGATTGATGCAACGCAGTGATTGGCTCTTCCCCCATTGGAAGAACACGTGAATGAGCATAAAAGTGATGGTAATGGCCGGCCAACTCTTCTAAATAGCGAGCAATGCGGTGCGGTTCGCGAAGTTCGGCAGCGCTAGCAACAACTTTTGGAAAGAGTGCAATAGAAGCAGATAACGCTTCTTCTGCCTCACTATCAAGTAATTCTTGCTGGAAATCTATTATTTCCACCTTCATGCCAAGCTCTTTAGCATTTCGCAATAGAGCACTGATCCGGGCATGTGCATATTGCACATAGAAAACAGGATTTTCATTTGTGCGCTTTTTCAACAAATCCACATCAAGAGTAAGCGGAGTATCAGTTGGATAACGCGTAAGTGAATATCGAGCCGCATCTACTCCCACTTTTTCAACTAACTCTTCAAGAGTGATAATAGTTCCGGCTCTTTTGGAAAGTTTTAACTCTTCACCATTCTCAATAATTTTTACCATTTGGCCAATTAACACTTGTAGATTCTTAATTGGGTCATCGCCAGTGCAGGAGACTAACGCTTTCAAACGTCCAACATATCCATGATGATCTGCACCTAATAAGTAAATACATAAATCAAAACCGCGAGATCTTTTATCTAAATAGTAGGCAGTGTCCGAGGTGAAGTAAGTTTGTTCGCCATCTGCTTTTACTAAAACTCGGTCTTTGTCGTCACCGAAATCAGTTGTGCGCAACCAAGTTGCACCACCATCTTCGTAGACATGACCATTTTTCTTTAACTTTTCGGCTACGTTAGCAACAGCACCACTGTCATGTAATTTTCGCTCTGAGTACCAAACATCAAAAATTGTGCCAAACTCTTTAAGGACACCTTGCTGTTGTGCAAGTTGCAATTTATATCCTGCTTCGCGAAAAGCGATCAGAGCTTCATCACCGTTTAACTTATTTATTCCTGGATTTTGCTCAACTATCTCTTTTGCTAAATCTTTAATGTATTCACCGTGATATCCATTTTCTGGAATTGGTAATCCATTTGCAGCAGCAGCAAGTGATGCTCCAAATAAATCCATTTGATTTCCACGGTCATTGATATAGAACTCACGTGTTACTTGTGCACCCGCTGCAGTTAAGGTTCTCGCCATGGCATCACCAACAGCAGCCCATCTGGTATGCCCCAAGTGCAACGGGCCAGTTGGATTTGCACTAATAAATTCAAGGTTAATTTTTACACCGGATAGAAGATTGCCTTCACCATATTTTTTGCCTTGTTCTAACACTGTTTTTACTATTGCGCTTTGAGCACCAGAAACTAAAGTTAGATTTATAAATCCCGGGCCAGCAATTTCAGTTTTTTCAACGCCGTCGATCTGCGCGAATGCTGTGGCCAACAGCTGTGCGATCTCACGCGGTGGAATTCCAGCACTTTTGGCGAGTTGCAAAGCGATTGAAGTTGCGAAATCTCCATGGTCGCGATTTTTGGGCCGCTCAACCGAGATCCGGTCAGGGATTGATCCGCCAACCGCTCCAGAGTCGAAAAGTGAGCGTACTTTGGCCATCAAAGCCGCTTCAAGATCCCCCGGATTCACACTCTAAGGCTATCGGGCTTACCCTTATCTCCGTCGCTCTTGCGGGAGTGGTGAAATGGCAGACACGCAGGTCTTAGGAACCTGTGTCTTCGGACGTGCGGGTTCAAGTCCCGCCTCCCGCACCAATTTAAATATCTTTAAGATTATTTTAAAGATTTTTACCAGCATCATCCATCTACTCGGATTTGGAGAGGGGGTGCAATTGAAAAATTCAATACCTCCATCATCTTCATCATCTTCATCACCCTCTTTTCCCGGCGTGCCAACTCCACCCGTCCCGCCGAAACTCCGCGGCTGGTCACATTTAATTGCCGCACCACTGGTTTTCATTGCCTCTTTGGTGCTGTTTATTTTAAGTAAGGAAAGTTTTAAGTTTGCAGTTGCACTTTATGCACTAACAGCAGTTGCACTATTTAGTGTTTCAGCAATTTATCATCGCGTTCCATGGTCGCCAAAAAAGAAAAAAATCTGGCGTCGTCTTGATCATGCAAATATAAATTTAATTATTGCTGGCTCTTACACTCCATTTGCGATGACGCTTTTAACTGGCAAAGACCGCGCAGTATTACTTTGGGTAATTTGGTTAGGAGCCCTTGCGGGAGTTGCGATTAGAGTTTTTTGGCTTTCAGCACCACGTTGGCTTTATGTTGGAATCTACTTAGCCCTTGGATGGGTAGCTATTATTTACACACCACAGTTGTACCAAGAAGGTGGATTAAAGATTCTGATACCGCTGCTCTTAGGTGGTTTATTTTATTCAGTCGGGGCACTCGCTTATGCATTTAAATTCCCTGGCAAAAATGCGCGCTACTTTGGCTTTCACGAATATTTTCACCTCTTTGTTATCGCTGCCTGGGTTTCTCAATACGTAGCAGTATCAATTGCGATTTATACTTCTTAATTGATTAATTTTTCAAAAAAAGTCAAAACTTCTCGGTCTTTCTCATAGCTCAATAGATTTCTAGCTTCACCTAAACTTACCCATTTAACTTCTGCAATTTCTTGTGTATCGATAATTACGCCATCGGTTGTGACCGCCTCTGCTGCCCAATAACTTACTTTTTTCTGTACGCCGGAAACTGCATAAGTTATCTGAGCAATAAACGGTCCAAAATTAGCTGTGCATCCGGTTTCCTCTAAAACTTCACGACGCGCGGCCGCTAACAAAGATTCCCCTGCCTCTGCTTTACCTTTTGGAAATGACCAATCTATGTAATGCAATCTGTAGACTAAAGCTATCTCTAATTGATTTCCACATTTTCTATATAGGATGGCCCCTGCAGCATTTATTTCTAAGGGATTTAGATTTTTTGAAATCTCTTGCATGGCTAAAATTACTTGATTTCTTTTAATGAATAAATAATTTTAGGAACAAGTTCCCTAAAAGCCATTCCACGATGACTGATCTGATCTTTTTGCGCCGGGCTCATTTGGGCTGTAGTGATCTCGAAACCGCCGGGAATAAAAATTGGATCGTACCCAAACCCATCATCCCCGATTGGGGCAGTCGTTAATCTTCCAAGCAACTTCGCTTCAACCACTATTTCAAATCCATTTGGTTTAGCAAATGCAGCCGCGCAATGAAATGCAGCAGAGCGATCGCGCACCTGATCCATATCGCTGAGCACTTTGTTTAGGTTTGCTAAATCATCACCATGAGTTCCGGCATAACGTGCCGAAAATATTCCTGGAGCACCATTTAATGCGTTGACACTTAGACCACTATCATCTGCAATCGCTGGCAAGCCGGTGGCTTTAGCGACTGCGTGCGCTTTCAATAACGCATTGCCAATAAAAGAATCTTCGGTTTCCTCAACATCAGCAAGATCAGGGAATGAATCAGTGCCAACTAATTCAACAGCAGGCATTATCTCCGCGATAATTCTTTGTAGCTCGACAATTTTTCCATGATTCCGAGTGGCTAGTACCAATTTCATCTATTTCTCTTTACTTAGCAAGTGCTGCTTTTTGAAATTTAGTTAAATCAGAGCAGCCTTTTAATGCTAAATCTAAAAGTTGATCAAGAAGTGCACGATCAAATGGTTCGCGTTCTGCGGTGCCTTGTACTTCTACAAATTTTCCTGATCCGGTACAAACCACATTCATATCAGTGTCGGCACGAACATCTTCTTCATAGCAAAGATCCAAGGTTGGTTTTCCATCAATGATTCCAACACTAACTGCCGAGATCGAATCTGTAAGTGGTGATCCTTTTACTAAACCTTGACCTTGTGCCCAAGTAATTGCATCGACTAATGCAACATAGGCACCAGTGATTGCTGCAGTACGAGTTCCACCATCTGCTTGCAGGACATCACAATCAAGCACAATTGTGTTTTCGCCAAGTGCTGACATATCAATAATCGAGCGCAGTGATCGACCTATCAAGCGTGAAATCTCTTGCGTGCGTCCGCCTAACTTTCCTTTAACACTTTCCCGATCTGATCGGGTATTAGTGGCACGTGGCAACATTGAATACTCTGATGTAACCCAACCTTTTCCTTGCCCAGCCATCCAACGTGGAACACCAGCGGTGAATGATGCGGCACAGAGAACACGAGTCTGACCAAACTCAACAATCACCGAACCTTCGGCATGATTTAACCATCCACGCGTAAATTTAATCTCGCGTAATGCATCTCTACTTCTTCCATCACTTCTTTGGTTAAGTTCGGCCATTTACGCTCTCCTCTATATTTTTTTGTTCTCTTTATTAAAGGGTTAAATTTTCTACAGCGGTAACTTCTGGACCAAGGAAACGTCGAGCAAGAGCCGAAAATGTTCGAGTATCTCCGGTTGCGTAAAATTTATGCTCTGGAGTTCCGGCATCTGCTGCTCTTTCAAGTCCGCTTTCAGCCAGCTTTCGATACAGATCTTTAGCAGTCTCTTCAGCACTGGAAACTAAAGTCACGTTCTCGCCAACCACATACGAGATTACTCCAGTTAATAATGGATAGTGAGTACATCCAAGAACCAAAGTATCTACATCTGCATCAATTATTGGTTGTAAGTAATCTGTGGCAATCTTTAAAATCTCTTGACCAATAGTTTCGCCACGTTCTACATAAGAAACAAATAATGGACATGCAATCGAAGTGATCTCAAGTTGTGGTGCTGCAGCAAATGCATCTGCGTAAGCACTTGAATCAATTGTTGTCTGTGTTCCAATTACACCAACTCGACCATTGCGTGTTGCGGCTACGGCACGACGAACGGCAGGTTGAATTACTTCAATTACTGGAATCGAATATCGCTCACGTGCATCGCGCAACATCGCAGCACTTGCAGTGTTGCAAGCAATCACAATTGCTTTCACACCTTGTTCAACTAAATTATCCATAATCTCAAGTGCAAATGCACGAACTTCAGCAAGAGGTCTTGGGCCATAAGGTCCGCGGGCAGTGTCACCGATGTAAAGAATTGGTTCATTTGGAAGTTGATCCAAAATAGTTCGCGCCACAGTTAATCCGCCTACACCCGAGTCAAAGACTCCGATCGGAGCAGATGTAGCTGGCAAGCCCGATTGGTTGGGTTGCTTAGCGAGATTTTCCACGGGTCTGAGCCTACGCCCAGAGTTGTCCATCTAGGCGCTCTTGCGCAGTGTCAATATCGTCGTGGTAAACCCCAGTTGATAAGTACTTCCAACCCGCATCACAAAGTATGAAGGCGATATCCGCAGCAACTCCAGCTGCGACGCACTCTTTTCCGATTGCAATAGCCGCATGCAAAATCGCACCTGTAGAGATTCCGGCAAAAATTCCTTCAACATCCAATAACTCACGTACTCGCTTAACAGAATCTTCTGCACCGACAGAGAAACGACGGGTTATTACCGATGCATCATAGAGCTCAGGAATAAATCCTTCATCAATATTTCGCAATCCATAAACTAATTCACCATAACGAGGCTCTGCAGCCACAATTGAAATATCTGGTTTATGTTCCCGCAAGTACCGACCAGCACCCATCAAAGTTCCAGTGGTTCCAAGTCCCGCAATAAAGTGAGTAACTGTTGGCAAATCTTCTAAAATCTCTGGACCAGTTGAGTTGTAATGTGCATCAGCATTTGCTTGGTTTCCATATTGATACAAGAAAACCCAATCAGGATTTTTCTCGATTAACTCTTTGGCAACGCGAACTGCCTCATTTGATCCACCAGCAGCGGGGGATGCGATTATTTTTGCGCCCCACATCTCAAGAAGTTGACGACGCTCAGCTGAAGTATTTTCTGGCATCACACAAATTAATTTATATCCGCGAACTTTTGAAATCATTGCTAGAGAAATTCCGGTGTTACCTGATGTAGGTTCCAAAATTGTGTCACCAGGTTTTAATGATCCATCTCTTTCTGCTGCTTCAATCATTGAAAGTGCGGCACGATCTTTAACCGAACCGGTTGGATTACGATCTTCCATCTTTGCCCACAACCGTACATTTGGTGATGGAGATAATTTCGGTAAACCTATTAATGGTGTGTGGCCAACTGAATCAGCTAGCGAATCAAAGCGCGCCATTAGAAGTTAGCAACCGCCAGCAACTGCAGGAAGAATCGTGATGCTATCTCCATCTTTAAGTACTAAATCTAGACCGCCAATAAATCGAACATCCTCATCATTTACATATAAATTTATAAACCGGCGTAAGGCACCGCCATCAAGTAATCTCTCAGCTAAACCTGTGTGACTTGCATCTAAATCTGAGATTACATCGCGCAAAGTCGAACCTTGAGCACTCACCAATTTTGCGCCGCCGGTATATGGGCGCAAGATTGTTGGGATCCGGACTTCTACTTTTGAATTATCTGAATTACTCACGCGCTAAGTATCCCCTATCTGCTTAATCTTTGCTAAATCTCTATTTAGCTCTATTAAATAAGTACCACTTCTTCCTCTGTTACAACGCCATCAACGATCCGAAATGAGCGAAATTCGCTCCTACTTGCAATCTCTTCGCGAGTAGAGACAAGGACGTAATGCGCGCCTGGCTCGGCAGCATAAGCAATATCAGTACGCGATGGATGAGCCTCCGTTGAGGTATGTGAGTGGTAAATAACAACTGGTTCCTCATCACGATCATCAAATTCACGGTAAAGCCGCAGGAGATCAGCTGATTCAAACTCATAGAAAGTCGGCGAATGGGCCGCGTTAACCATCGGAATATGACGTGTTGGTAGATCACTTCCAATTGTTCCAGCGATTACTCCACATGCCTCATCCGGATGAACAGCTTCTGCTTCATCCCAAATCTGCGCAACTAGCTGGGCGCTGATATGCAAAACCATGGCTAAATGATACGGCTTAAATCCAATAAATTAATTCTGTTTATGTCTGTGCTTGTCCTGTAAGTGCGGTTAATAGCAACTCCTGAAGCCAACCCAGCCAGGCAAATAAATTGTAAAGGGCCCGCTCTGGTTTATCTTCGGTCATTTTACTGTAGACCTCATGTGAGTTTTCGGTAATTTTTAATCGCACTCCAAGTGATAAACGTAAATCATTAATTCCCATTAGCCATGCTTGTATTAATTCGCCTCGCAAAATTATTTGTACTTCTTGCCGTTTATCCAAACCTGGCGAATTTAAATCAAGTGCATGGTCATCAAGAACTTCAATCAATCCATCACGGATTGCATGTGCATGCGCTTTTTTCTTTTCCCGTGCACTATCTTCGGTATAACGGCGAAACTCCGCAGCATCTTTTGGATCTTCATATGCATTTGGCAATAGCCTTGCTAAAACCGGATCATCAGGTAATTCATCATTTGTTGATATACCAACCATTGCTAATAGTGGATCACTACTTTTTCCCTCTTCTTCACCAAGCAACTCAAGCAATTGCTCAGCCAAACTTTTTAATATCGCACCTTCGTAATGTGTGAATGATGCAACAACTGAACCATCTGGATTTCTAGAAAATCCACTCATGTTCCACTCCGCTGCAAAGTCGCCCAAAGTCCATATTCGTGCAATCTGGCCACATCATGTTCGGACTCTTCGCGGGTTCCTGAATTCACCACAGCTTTTCCTTCGTTGTGAATCTTCAGCATCAACTCAGTTGCTTTTTCATGGCTGTATCCAAATAAAACCATTAACACGTGAGTTACATATGTCATTAAATTAACTGGGTCATCCCAAACAATTGTGATCCATGGACTATCGGTGCTAAACGCGGCGAGCGCACTGTCTTGATCTACCTCTGCCGGTGAAATCGCCATAGTTAACTATCTACCTTTATCTAATCAAGATGGTGAATTCTTCACTTACTTTACCGAGTAAACGAGCTGATGGGGCTGTTGTGATTCGATATTTGTGAAAACCGCGCACAGTGCTTGTGGCATTAAACAGCACGCTCTCAGCCGGAGCCGCCAGGGTTACTTGGTCGATTTGAACCCACTTACCTTTTACAAGCTCCTCCAAATTAAAACTTCCCTCACTGGGTACCGATTTAACTGAAATTGCAAACTCTACGCCGGCTTTTGCGAACGTTGGCGCGTTTATCTCTAAGAGTGGTTTTACCGACACCGCCATTTCATTACTTGTGGCTGAGAGCCGCTCCCAACTTCCGGGCGACAGTGCTCGCAATCTCATGTTGCGACCTAAAATCAAATCCCATTCTGCAACGCCAGTGACTGAAGTTGTACCTTCTCCGATCTTTTTCCACTCAATCTCATCCTCACCACGTGCTTCAATCGAAATCGGCAATCCTGCTGCGGGGCGTTTATCAGAAAGCGTAAAGAGGGCTGAGATCTTTGACTTGTCTGCGTAAGAACTTTCAATCTTGTCACTTGCAAGTGAAGCGATAATTACATCTGGGGAGATACTTTTTGCATATTCGCGAAGTGCTGGCATCGACTCCGCATCTTCTTGGCCAAGTGTCCATTGTGTTAAGCCCCCTAATTTGTATTTAGCAACTAACTCCATCCGCGCTAAATATGCTCTGCTGTTTTGATACCAAACCACTCTGGTTGCGGTACACGATGCACTTCCCTCAGTATAAGTTTTTTGATAAGTAAAAGTTATTTCACCCTCTTTTTCTGAGTAAATTGGAGTTGCGCCATATGTATTAGCCAATTCCACACCTTTATTTGCGGGCACAACTGCTGCTTTTGCGGTGGTCTTAATTAATGTTGCATAAGAGGCCGGGCATTTTCCACTGACTTTAGTAATCCAGTCACGCCCGTACCCTGGAACTCCTAACCAAATTTTTGACGGTGGCATCAACGTTGCTGCATAAGCCACTGTTGCCTCTGTCCATTCCAGTGGACCGATCGGCCCAGGTTTTGCAATCGCGTAGTCGTAAGTCATTATTCTTAAGCGATCAATGTATGGAGCCGTCTCTGGCCAGTTATAAACCCAATAAGAACCTTTACGTTTTGTCACAGGATCAAAAACAACCGGTGTAGTCATTGAGAGAATTTTTCCATTTGCATGTAACAACTCTGAAAGTTCTTTAATGAATAACACCCAATTTGGTGAGGTCTTAGCCCAAGAGGCCGTGCCATCAGAAAATGCGAATCCTTCTAAATCTAAATCAATTCCATCATAATTATTACTTAAAACTAATTTTGTAATTGTGTTAACAACCTGGGAGCGAGTTGATGGCTTGGCAAGTAATCCCGCTAAAACTAATTTCTTACTTCCGTCAGTAATTGCTGGAATTATTTTTAATCCATTTGCGCGAAGCACATCTAATTGAGTCTTCATCGGGATTGTTAACTTTGCACTTGCATACTGATCTTTGATTGCCGTTGCACTCGTAAGTGAATACCAAAATGGTGAAACTTCGCTCATTAAATCTTTATTTGCGAGAATCGATACCATTGAATTCTTTACGCTGTAGTACGGCATCCACCCAGTCAATATTTTGCGTGGGAGTCTTTCTTCATCCGCATTCGCTACTGACGTAGGTAAAATCGCACCTACCAAAGTTATGGTCAATGCAACGGCAGTTGCGGCTTGAGCCAATTTGGATTTGTGCTTCATGGTAGGCAAATTATCTATTTATAAAGGTTATTGCGTGGCTAATTAGACCAAATAAAACTAGGTGTCAGATTTTCCAGAATCTGCTGGTTTCATCTTTGAATGTAACTCTTTGCACGTTGGACAAATTGGAAAATTCTGCGGATCTCGGGTTGGGACCCATTTTTTTCCACACAGTGCGCGTACTGATTTACCGGTTACTGCAGATTCAACGATCTTTCCTTTAGCCACATAATGTGAGAAACGCTCATGGTCGCCATCGCCACCACCATGAGATGTCCGTGGCTCAACCAATGTATCGCTATCAGTCGAGCGTGAAAAAAGCCCCATGGTGACAATTCTAGGGCAGAACCGATCTTTTCCAACCTACGCCTCGGACACTAAAACTCGCGTACCCTTTACAGATGAACTATGAATCCGGTGGGTTAAAGGATCTAGTAAGCACAGATTGCTTGTCACGTGCCGATGTAGAGATGCTGCTGGATACCGCGGCAATTTATGCCACAGATCCATTGCGCGATTCAAAATTTTTAGCAAACCAAACAGTTGTGATTTACATGAACAAAGCCTCAACGCGAACACGGCTGGCTTCAGAGACCGCTGTCGCTCATCTTGGTGGGACTCCAATCTTTGTCCGTGGTGATGAATTGCAAATCGGTCGTGGCGAAACTTTGCCTGATACCGCAAAAGTAATTAGTGGTTTTGCTAAAGCGATGATTATTCGCACCTATGCACAAAGTGATGTCGCCGAATTAGCAAAGCATGCATCTATTCCAATTATTAATGCACTAACTGATGATGATCATCCGACACAGCTATTGGCAGATTGGGTAACAATTCGGGAAGTATTTGGTAAAGATGTCGCAGGTCGTAAATTTACATACGTAGGCGATGGAAACAATATGGCCAATGCATGGTTATTAATGGGCGCAATTCTTGGAGTGCATGTTGTTGCTGCAACACCGACTGGTGAATGGGCACCTGATGAAAAAATTGTGGAACGGGCAAAAAAGATTGCGTCACAAACTGGTGGAAAAGTTGAAGTTATTCATGATGCAAAAGCGGGCGCAACCGGTGCTTCGGTTTTATACACTGATGTATGGATGTCTATGGGAGATTCAGAAGTAATTAGAGAAAAGAAGATCAAAGATTTATCGCCATTTGCAATCACTGAAGAATTAATGTCCCTGACTGCACCTGATGCCGTATTTATGCACTGCCTTCCAGCACATCGTGGTGAAGAGGTAAGTGCAGAAGTTATGGATGGCGAAAGATCTATCGTTTGGCGCGAAGCATTTCATCGCAGAACTACGATTCAGGCCTTGTTATTCCATTTAATCCGTGGTGATTTAAAGGGTAGTAACTGGTAAACAACTGCTAAAAACTGCTAGCAAACTGCTAGCAAACTGCTAGATAGGCAGTGATAAAGCGGTTTTGGAGTGGACAGCCTCCCCTGATCTGCAGATAACCTTCTCCAGTGAGTTCACCCCAATTAAAAGTAGTTATTCCGGCCGAAAAACGTGCCGGCGAAGCGCGCGTAGCCACCGTCCCTGATGTCGTCGGAAAGTTAATCCGTGCTGGCGTATCAGTTGAGGTCGAAAGTGGAGCGGGAGCACAATCGCAAGCAACAGATGAGGATTTCCGAAAAGCTGGCGCCACGGTTTCTTCAGCCGTTGATCTTGCTGGCGCAGATGTGGTGCTTTCGGTAAATGCATTAGACCCAGCCGTGCTTGCCAAATTAAAAAAGGGCGCACTAACTATCTCTTTTCTTTCACCAACCGCATCTCTTGATTCAATCTCCGCTGCAAAGAATGCTGGAGTTACCGCGTTCTCACTTGAACTTGTTCCACGCATCTCACGTGCGCAATCCATGGATGCACTTACCTCACAAGCATTGTGTGCTGGATATCGCGCAGCCCTTGTTGCTGCTGAACTTTCACCAAGGTTTTTCCCGTTGTTGATGACTGCGGCTGGAACTGTAACTCCTGCAAATGTCGTTGTCTTGGGTGCTGGAGTCGCCGGATTACAAGCGATTGCAACAGTGCGCAGATTAGGTGCAGTAGTTTCTGCTTACGATGTGCGTCCATCATCAGCCGATGAAGTTCGGTCAATGGGTGCAACATTTATAGATCTGCAATTAGAAGTACTTGAAGGTGCTGGCGGATATGCACGCGAGATGACTGAAGATCGCGCAGCGAAACAACGTGAATTACTAACTCCATTTATTGCAGCTGCAGATGTACTTATTACTACTGCTGCAGTTCCTGGCAGACCAGCGCCAAGACTTGTTACCGCAGGGATGGTGAAAGCGATGAAAGCCGGTTCTGTCGTCGTAGATCTTGCTGCCGAAACTGGTGGCAATGTCGAAGGCGCAAAACCTGGTGAAATTGTGGAAGTAAATGGAGTTCGCATCTGGGGTGGCAAAGATGTTCCAAGCCAACTTCCCTTTCACGCATCTCAATTGTTTGCGCGCAACTGCCTAAATCTTTTGATGTTGATGATTAAGACCGAAGAAGGAAATACTTCGATTGCTCTTGATTTCGAAGATGAAATTATCGCAGGCAGTGCTATTACACACGCTGGTGAAATTAGACATGAAGGTGCCAGAAACGCAATAACTGGCGCAGGAAAGAACTAGGGGGCGAAGATGAGTAATGGAATGGCGCTAATTTCAATTTTCACACTCGCAGTATTTGTGGGTTTTGAAGTTGTTTCAAAAGTTTCCTCGACATTGCATACGCCACTTATGAGCGGTGCAAATGCTATTCACGGTGTAATTTTGGTAGGTGCGATTATCGTTGCATCACACAGCACAAATAATTTGGAACTTTGGTTATCTCTCATCGCAATAGTTCTTGCCACCATAAATATGGTTGGTGGATTTGTAGTAACTGATCGAATGCTTGAGATGTTCAAGCCGAAAAAAACGCCTAAAGTAGAGACGGCTAAGGGCGACAAATGAGCCGTGACATTTATGACTTAATCGGCTTAGCCGCAGCAGCCTGTTTTATCCTCGCACTTAAAGGCCTATCTCATCCCCGCACTGCTCGACGTGGCAATCTAATTGGAGCAGTTGGAGCAACAATTGCGACTCTGGTCGTCTTTTTTTATGCTGCAGAAGGAAGTTCGCTTCCACTTAATCACTTGCCAGAGATTTTAATTGCAATTGCTCTTGGTTTATTGATTGGTGTTCCAGCAGCACGAAAAGTTCAATTAACTCAGATGCCACAACTCGTAGCGCTATTTAATGGTGTTGGTGGTGGCGCAGCAGCACTTGTTGCAATCGTTGAGTACTTAAAACTAGGTGGCGATGCGGCTAAGAGCGGCACTGAGATTTCTGTCCCAATTTTAATTGCAACAGTATTTACCGTAATTGTGGGAACTGTTTCATTTACTGGTTCAATCGTTACATTTTTGAAGTTGCAAGAGTTAATGACAACTCGCCCAGTCGTATTCCCCGGTGGCCGTTTTGTTATAGCCGTGAATTTAATTGCAGTGTTAGTTTGTGGAGGTTGGGTAGTTAATTCTGCTGACACCACCTCTGTACTTGTACTAATGGGCTTGTCTGCAATCTTTGGTGTGCTCTTCGTACTCCCAGTTGGTGGCGCAGATGTTCCAATTGTTATCTCATTATTAAATGCATTTACTGGTTTAACTGTTGCCGCAAGTGGTTACGTATTGCAAGCAACCTTGCTGATTGTGGCCGGAACTCTTGTTGGTGCATCTGGAACAATCTTGACCCGCTTAATGGCTGATGCAATGGGCCGCTCATTATTTGGAACTTTGTTTGGTGCATTTACCGCGACTCCGCAAGCCGCTGCTGCGGCTGGAGATGCACGTCCGGTGAAATCCGGTACGCCAGATGATGTTGCGATTTTGTTGAACTACGCCCGCCGCGTTGTGATTGTGCCTGGTTTCGGATTAGCAGTTGCACAAGCCCAACACACAGTTCGTGAATTAGCAGATCTCTTAACTGCTAAAGGAATTGATGTTGCATACGGAATTCACCCTGTTGCCGGTCGGATGCCCGGACATATGAATGTGTTGCTTGCTGAAGCAAATGTTCCTTACGAGCAACTTGTTGAAATGGAAGAGATCAATCCAACATTTGGACAGACAGATGTGTCGATTGTTATTGGCGCAAATGACGTAGTTAACCCTGCAGCAAAAACAACTCCAGGATGTCCTATCTACGGAATGCCAATTCTTGATGTTCAACAATCAGCAAATATTATTTTCTTAAAGCGCTCAATGCGCCCCGGATTTGCAGGCATCGAAAATGAACTGCTCTACGATCCAAAAACCACATTGTTATTTGGAGATGCAAAAGCATCCCTTACTAAAGTGGTCAGTTCGCTAAAAGCTCTTTAATCACCGCAAAAAGTGGTGGATTTTTTGGGAATGCTGAAGCACTATCTGCGGTTATATACTTCACGTAGTTAAATTTGCCATCTTTAATCGCGGAGGAATAAGTGCCTGCAGTTACCGTCTCGGACATCACAGTACTTCCACGCATTGATATACCTGCTGGAACGATTGGCAATGGATCGGCGCGTCCAGTTAAACAGATTCTCACCGCCCCACAAGGTTTTGAAGGCGAAGGATTTCCAGTTAGACGAGCATTCGCAGGAATTGATTTAGCTGACCTTGATCCCTTTATTCACTTAGATCAAATGGGCGAAGTTGAATACGCCCCAGGTGAACCAAAAGGAACTCCGTGGCATCCACATCGCGGTTTTGAAACAGTTACTTACATTATTGATGGAATTTTTGACCACATGGATAACAACGGTGGCGGCGGAACAATTACAAATGGCGATACGCAGTGGATGACTGCAGGTGCTGGAATTTTGCATATCGAAACTCCCCCAGAACATTTAGTTATGAGTGGTGGGTTATTTCACGGTTTCCAACTTTGGGTGAATTTACCTAAAGCCCAAAAATGGGCGCCTCCTGCTTATCAAGATGTGCGCGCTAAAGATGTTTCATTGCTTTCATCTCATGATGGTGGGGCGTTAATTCGAGTTATTGCCGGTGAAGTTGGATCACATCGTGGACCAGGATCAACCCGTACGCCAATTACATTGATTCACGCAACGATTGCACCAGGTGCGCAATTGAGATTGCCGTGGAATAAAAATTACAACGCACTTGCATACACATTAAATGGCAATGGTGAAATGGGTGACGAGCGCGCATCTGTGCACTCTGGCCAGATGACTGTTTTTGGTAAAGGTGATTCAATAATTATTCGCGCAAGTGATAAACAAGAATCACGATCACCACAATTAGATGTTTTAATTCTTGGTGGAGAACCAATCCGTGAACCAGTGTCATGGATGGGACCATTTGTAATGAATACTAAGGCTGAAGTTTTACAAGCTTTTGATGATTTTCAAAAAGGTAAATTAGGAGTTATTCCAACGGTAAAACGGCTAAGTGATTTACATAAGATTCATAACACACCAGAGGGTGTTCAAGAATCTGAGTAATCTTTACTCTAAGTAAAACTACATAATGTCAGTGGCTTCAATAACACTTCCCCCATGCTTCCAAAAGATCTTCATCTCTCCCGATTGCTTTCTCAGCGTCCTGGTATTGAGACGCTAACTCAATTGGTTGAGATTCATCCTTACGAACTCTCCCCAAGTGGCCGTATCGATTACTTAGCCGCACTCGAAAAGCAAAATGGATGGTTGCAATCAGTCATGCAAACTGCTTTTGTCGCAATCGCTGATGATCAACGCGAATCTCTTGAATATGGTGAAAGTGGTGTTGATGATGAAGAGCGTGAAGAGATCGCTGCTGCACTTCGGTTGTCCCCTGCAACAGCTCAAGCGAAGTTGGATACCGCACGAATATTAGTAAATGAACTTCCCGCCACATGTGCAGCCCTTGCTAGCGGAGAGATCTCCGTTGCCCACGCAACAGTTATCGCTCGTGAAAGCGCACCGCTATTGCGAGGTGGAATCGCTCGTGAGGTAATTGCACAAATTGAAAAGAGTGCGATTGCCAACGCGGAGTTTCATACGCCAGCTCAAGTTGCCAACAAGATCAGGACGGCAGTATCGAGAGCGTTGCCAACTGAGTGCGAAGAGAGTTTTGCCCGCGCCCATGAGTTACGTAAAGTTTCTTGTTATCCCGAGCGTGATGGCATGGCGACTGTAATTGCCCTTTTATCGGCACCGGATGCA
>WLKK01000110.1 GCA_009701305.1 Actinomycetota bacterium
ATTGTGGATCCGAAGATTGGAAGCGAATTAGGTAAAGTGCTTGGAATCTGGCACAACAAAACCACCGGAGTACAACTCCCTCCACGTATCGAAAATGGCAAAAAAAGACTTTACGATTTAAGAGCTGGAGCTTTTTACGGCGGAATGGCAAAAATTTGGCCAGAGTATGAACCTTTAATTTCGACATGCGCAAAAGAGTTAATGGAGAGCATGGAGTGCGCAGTACATGGTGATTTCTCGCCCAAAAATATATTGGCTGGACCAAGTGGAACTTGGGTTTTAGATTTTGAAGTTACGCATCAAGGTGCCCCTGTATTTGATCTAGCTTTTATGTGTGCTCATCTGATTATTAAATCTATCCATCTTGAAGAGCAAAAAGATTTGCTCATAGCAACGATCACAAATTTCTTAGAGTCATATGAAGAGCAACGAGGAGAAGTGCCCGCAAATCTGGGTCACCATGTAGGCATCATTATTGCGGTGCGAGTTGTTGGAATTTCGCAAGTAAAGTATTTAAACGAACCAGCAAAATTAAAAGTAATTGAAAAAGCTAGATCATTACTTAATGGAGCAGATTTACTTTAAACTTAACCTTTTAGCGAACCGCTGAGTAATCCACGTAAGAAGTATCGTCCTAAGAACATATAAACCAACAATGTAGGAATTGAGGCCATTAATGAAGCGGTCATATTCTTTCCGTAGTAAACCTGATTTGAACTTCCAGTAAGCCAGTTGAGTGCAGTCGTGGCAACTGCAAGTTTTGGTGATCCACCCGTTAAGAAGATTGCAAAAAGGAAATCATTCCAAGCTGAAGTGAACTGCCAGATTAAGACCACCACGAATGCCGGAATAGATAATGGCAAAATTATTGCCCGGTAAATCCGCACCATTGATGCACCATCGACGCGTCCTGCTTCAATGATTTCATCGGGAATTGAGGCGTAGTAATTTCGGAAAATCAGCGTACAGATTGGAATTCCATAAACCACGTGGGCTAGTACGAGGACGTAAATTGAACCAGTCAACCCAACTAATTTATTAAATTGAGTCAGTGGGATCATAATTGCTTGATACGGAATAAACATTCCAAAAAGAAAGAGCATAAATACTGCATTAGAACCAGCAAAGCGCCACTTTGAAAACACATAACCGTTGATAGATCCAATTAGCGCTGAGATTATTGATGATTGCGTAACAAATAAAAGTGTTCTTCCCATCGGAACGGCAAGCCAATCCCAAGCAGCCGACCATGTTTCGAAATTTAAAGTTTTAGGCAGCTCGAAAGCTGTATTTAGGTAAACACCGCTAATTCCTTTAAAAGAGTTAACTACCAAAACATAGATCGGCAAAATGACCATCGCCAAAATAATGGTTAATGATATGTAGCGGAAAATTAACCAAAATTGCGCAACCCCAGAAAGCTGCCTGCGATTCTTTTTGGGCGCTGTTGAATGCGTGATGCGGTCTACGATATCGGCACTCATTTAGTTCTCCCGCTCTGTCTTGTTTACATGGCGCAGATAAGGAATAACTACTATCGCAACCAAAAATAAAATAATCATTGCTATAGATGCACCTTTAGCAAAGTTTGTAATATCAAATGTAACTTGCCACATATACACGGCCAACACATCAGTGACGTAACTCTTTCCAGAGATACCAATAATTAGATCAAAGACCTTCATGGAAATATGGCCTAAAATAATTAATACAGTCAAAAATGTTGGACTTAATTGTGGGAAAAGCACATGCCGATAAATCTTAAATTCGCTGGCACCATCTACTCGGGCTGCTTCACGTAGATCATCTGGAATTCCACGGAATCCAGCGAGAAATAGGGCCATAACATAACCACTCATCTGCCAAATCGCGGGAACTGCCATCGCAAACATCGCCCCACGGGGAGATAAGTACCAATCATTTTGTAAAAAGCCAAGGCCAATTTTTTGTAGAACGAGATTTAATCCGCCAGCATCACCATCGCGACTTGAATTTAACAGCCAACGCCAAACCGTGCCCATTGCAATAAAAGAAATCGCCATCGGGTAAAGGTAAAAAGATCTGAATATACCTTCACCGGCCACACCTTTTTCGAGTAGCAAAGCCATAATAAATCCTGAAACTAAAGTTCCCACTAAAAATACGCCAGTAAATTTTAAAAGGTTTCCAAGTGCGTGTATGAAACGCTCATCGGCAAAAAGCTCAGTGTAATTTTTAAATCCCACATGCTTAATATCTTTTACCGAAGCCGAATTTCGGTTAGTCAAAGAGACATTGAAAGTGTAAGCAATCATTCCGTAGACGAAAATTGCAATCGCGATTATGGAAGGCAAAACGAAGAAGAATCCACCGATTCGTGCGGATACTTGCTTGCTTTGAACCGTAGCCATTTAAAAAAACCTTTCGCAAACTTATTAATCTAATTGTTTCATAATCTAATGATCTGACTCTACTTGTAATTAAAAACTCTTACCAATTAATGATTCTGGTGGGCGGTGTTTCCACCACCCACCAGAGATCACTTACAAATTTGCAACTAACTAAAGTTGTTAGTTAGTCGTAAATTATTTTACTTCTTAGGCTTGTCCTGCCATGTAAGCAGCATCAAGGTCTTTTGCCAAACCGGCATTGTCCTTGAATCCACCTGAGAAGTACTTACCAACTGCTGTGTTGTATGCGGCCATCAAAGCGTTGTTGCCATTTACTCCGTGGACTGTTGAACCAACCAAACGATCGGTCTTCCACATTTCCATAGCTGCTTTTAGATAGTCATCATAAACTGATGGATCAGAGTCGGTACGTGCAGAGATTGAACCCTTCTTAGGGTTAAATGCATCTTGACCTTCTTTAGATCCACAGACTTTTAGCCAAGCTAAACCGGCGTTGCGGTGCTTTGCGCCAATTGGAAGTGTGAATGAATCAGATAGCCATTGGTAGACGCCAACTGTTCCTGGAGCAGGTGCCCAGGTGTAATCGGTTCCTAGTACAAGACCTTCTGATTGCCACTGAGCTGAA
>WLKK01000012.1 GCA_009701305.1 Actinomycetota bacterium
CCGATTACTTTGCCAATATCTTCTGGGTGTACGCGCACTTCATAAGTTAATCCACGACGACCATTTTTTTCAGCTACAGCTACTTCAGCAGGATTATCAACAATCCCTTTGATGAGATGTTCTAACGCCTCATCGATCATGATTATTGGGCTGGAGTTTCGGCAGCTGCAACTTCTTCAGCTGCTGGTGCGGCTACTTCTTCAACATGTGCAGCTACTTCTTCAACATGTGCTGCTGGTGCTTCAACATGTGCTGCTGGTGCTTCTGCTTGAACCACTGGCTCTTTCTTTGCAGCAAGACGTTCTGCAGCTTTTTTCTTTAATGTTGTTGCGCCATCTTTTGGCTCATTCATTGCTTCTCTAACAGCGGCTTCAAAGCGAATTAACTTGCTCTCTTTAGGAGCGGCGACGCGAAGTGTTCCTTCTTTTCCAGGAAGGTCGTAATGTTTTTGCCAGTCACCGGTAATTTTCAATAGCGCTTCAACTGCTGCAGTTGGCTTTGCGCCAACACCTAACCAATACAAAGCGCGTGATGAATCAACTTTAATAACAGATGGTTCTTGTCCTGGTGAGTAGCGACCAATTTCTTCGATTGCGCGAGAGTTACGTGCAGCGCGTGAATCGGCAACGACAATACGGTAATGAGGGGTACGGATCTTTCCCATACGCGCCAAACGAATCTTTGCAGCCACTAACACTCCTGAAATTTGGGAACTAGATTGGTATCTGGTTCGAGCGGTACCAGCAGGTGAAAGCAGCCCACCTGACTTGGGGCATATCTTGCCATCTCAACGCCCAGAAGCGAAAACGGGCGATATCTCCACGGATATCTGAGCCTGATAATTAGATTTAACCGCCTTCAAGTGCTCTTTTGGCGGGGTTCCCAGATTTCGATCGCTTAGCTGGCGGGCTGACCTTTGCAGCCGGCATGCCACCCATTCCGCCCATTCCGCCCATAGAAGGCATTCCACCCGGCATCTGCACATTCCCCGCCCCTCCCAAACCTGGCTGATTTCGCATCTGCTTCATCGCTTTCTGGGCGGCGCTAAATCGATCTAAGACATTGTTCACGTGAAAAACTTCAGTACCACTGCCTCGCGCAATACGAGCCCGTCTTGATCCATTAATAATCTTTGGCTCTTGTCGCTCAATTGGTGTCATCGAATGAATAATTGCTTCAGCGCGAGTTAATTCATTTTCATCGATTGCCGCAATTTGTTTTTTCATCGCAGCACTTTGAGCTCCCGGTAACATTCCCAAAATTTTAGACATCGAGCCCATTTTTTTCATCGCTTGCAATTGCTCTAGGAAATCATCAAAGGTAAATTTTTCACCAGAGATAAATTTTTCTTCAAGCTTTTGCGCGCTGTCTCCATCTAGTGCTTTCTTGGCTTGTTCGGCAAGGGTTGCAACATCGCCCATGCCCAAGATTCGATTTGCCATTCGATCCGGGTGAAAAGGTTCAAACTCGTTACTTTTTTCACCTGTAGATAAAAACATCACCGGTCTATTTGTTACAGATGCAATTGAAAGTGCGGCACCACCTCTAGCATCTCCATCCATCTTGGTGAGCACAATTCCATCAAAACCTACGCCGTCAAGAAATGCTTGTGCTGTATTCACAGCATCTTGACCGATCATTGCATCTACAACAAAAAGTACTTCATTGGGAGAAATTGCATCTCTAATATTTTTAGCTTGATCCATCAACTCTTTATCAACGCCAAGTCGACCGGCGGTATCTACAATTACAAAGTTGTGAACTTTTTGTTTCGCAAATTCAATTCCAGCTTTTGCAACTTTTACTGGATCACCAACGCCATTGCCGGGTTCTGGCGCAAAGACTGGAACTCCTACCGAACTTCCCACAACTTGCAGTTGATCAACAGCGTTTGGTCTTTGTAAATCGCAAGCCACAAGTACTGGTGTATTTCCTTCACTCTTTAAATACGCAGCTAGCTTTCCGGCCAAAGTTGTTTTTCCCGAGCCTTGCAACCCGGCAAGCATAATTACTGTTGGGGCTGTTTTTGCATAGCGCAACCTGCGTGCACTTCCGCCAAGAATGGCAACAAGCTCTTCGTGAACAATTGAAATGATCTGTTGTCCCGGATTAATTCCTTTTTTGTCCAGCGAGATCTGCTCAAGTGATCTGGTACGTACCTTTTCAACAAGTAGCGTGACAACAGAGCCGGCGACATCAGCTTCCAGAAGTGCAACGCGGATCTCTTCGCAAGTATCTTCAATATCTACTGGATTAATCCGACCGCGATTACGAAGCCCGGTAAAGGTCTTGGTAAGTCGGGAGCTGAGCGAATCGAACATGGCTAGATCCTATTAGATCCTCTTAGATCCTATTAGCGCGCAACTGCTGCTCAATACTTTGCGCAACTGCTGCAGCCCGTTTTGGATCCAGAGGACGGCCATCTATTTCAGTAATATAAAGTGAATCACAAGCCTCTGCTCCTAGAGTGGAAACTATTGCCGCCCGAACATCAACCCCCGTTTCAGTAACTGCTTTTCCTAGGAGATAAAGCAATCCCATTTGATCATGTGATCGCACATCCAAAACAGTTGCTTCGGTAGCGCCGTCGTGAATAACTTCCACAATCGGTGGAGGAACTGGGATTGGGGAAGTAGACCGATAACTTGCCACACGCTCTTTAATTTTTTCAGCAATATCTAATTCGCCGTTAAGAGCTTGAGTTAAAGATTGCTTTAGTCCACTTTCTGAAATATCAGGTGCATAAACATCAGGTAGTACTAACCATCGCATAACTGCTGAATTCGCAAAGGTGCGTGTGCGTGCAGATCTCACATTTAATCTATTGATTGTTAAGAATCCAGCAACAAGTGACAATAATCCTGGTCTATCTGGAGCGATTATCAAAAGTTCAGTTATCTCATCTCGTTTAATTATCGAAAGATGTATCTGGCCAGATTTAGCCAAATCTTTTTCACTTTCTGAAAACTCTGGTTGTGGTGGAAGTCCAACTCCTGAAATCTGCTTTTTAACACGGTTAACTAAATCTGCGACTAATGAGGCTTTCCAACTACTCCATGCGGTACTTCCAGTTGCTTGGCCGTCGGAGATACTAAGTGCATGCAAAAGTTCAATTGTCAGTGGATCGCTTATGAGATCACATACAGAGTTGATTGTGGTTGGATCATCTAAATCTCGACGAGTAGCCACCGTCGATAGCAATAAGTGGTGCATTACTAAAGTTTCAACAACGGATACGTCATTTTCTGGGAATCCCATACGTTGCAAAATTGGTTTAACTATCTCTGCGCCAGTAATGCTGTGATCCCCTGGCAATCCTTTTCCCATGTCATGCAAGAGTGCCGAAACTAGTAACAGATCTGGACGATGCACCTGTCTAGTCAAGTCACTCGCATGTAATGCAGTTTCAACCATATGTCGATCTACTGTATGTCTATGTAAAGCATTTCGCTGCGGTAATGATCTGATTCGATTCCACTCTGGAATTAAAATCTGAGTGAGTTCTGCCTGATCTAGTGCTTCCCAAACTTGCACCATTGCATTTCCAGCTCCGAGCAGAGCTACAAAATCCTCACGTGCTTCACGTGGCCAAGGTTGTGGGAAAGAGCTCAACTTTTCTTTAGCCAATTTGCAACTATCAATTGAAAGTGGGATGCCTCGTTGCGCCGCAGATGCGGCTGCGCGAAGCAGAACCGATGGATCTAATTCCAAATCCCCAGTTATTATGGCTTCACCTTGATAAATACCAACACCTTTTGCAATCTCTTCTGTTTTTTCCTGATTTGATCCTCTTCCCTTGAATGAAAAAAGTTTTGCGGCTGGGCGGTATTGATCAAAACGGTGGAAAACTGTTTCTGATAAATAATCAACAGTTCTCGCAGATTGCGCAATATTTAACATTAATTCATCAGCATCTTTATAGCCAAGTAACTCAGCAACTTTATCTTGCTCAAAAAAACTTAACCGGTCACTACTTTTTCCGGTGATTAAATGCAATGCTTCTCGAGCATTGTTCAATGTTGATTCTGCTTTAGCGACTCGATCTAATTCCACTGTTACTAAATCGGTCTTAGCAATTCCACGTAGAGCAGTAATATCCCGCAATCCTCCGCGCGATTCCTTCAAATCTGGTTCAAGTAGATAAGCAAGTTCTCCTGATCTTTGAGAACGCTCTTGTGAGTACTTTCTTAATTCACCAATCCATCGACCACTATTTTTACGCCAATCAATTAGCGCAACACTTTCAACCGTATCAACTAAGTCACGGTTTCCAGCAACCCAACGAATATCTAACAAACCTAACGCCACACGTCCGTCAAGATCAGCAATCTCTTTAACTTCACTTCTAGTTCGCACCGAATGATCAACTGAAAAACCACTATCCCAAAGTGGGTAAAGAATTTTCTCAACCACTTTAGTCAATTCAGTTTCACGAATATTTCCATTGTGTAGAAAAAGTAAATCTAAATCTGATCCAGGTGATAATTCACCCCGCCCATACCCACCTACTGCAGCAAGCGCTAAAGAATCGCGGCTTGAAATAATTGGAATAAGTAAAATTGCTTCATTAAATAGAGAAGCCAGACGGGCATCCGCAGAGTATGAACGTGCTCTACGCTCGCGTGTGCCCATCTGGCTAGACTCTCACTAATTACTAGAGAGCGTCTACACCCTTCTCTCCAGTTCGTACTCGAACTACCTGCTCAACCGGAACTGACCAAACTTTTCCATCACCAATTGAACCTGATGAGGCGGCTTTAACGATTACGTCGATGACGGCATCGTTATCGGTGCTACTAACTAGCACTTCAAGTCGCACTTTTGGTACTAACTCAACTGTGTATTCAGCACCGCGATATACCTCAGTGTGACCTCGTTGCCGGCCAAAACCACTAGCTTCGGATACGGTCATCCCTTTTATACCGTGGGCTTGCAGTGCATTTTTAACATCATCTAACTTGAACGGCTTGATGATTGCAGTAATTAGATTCATATTTGCCATTAGAAGGAACCTCCTCTTGATGAGCCAACATTTCCGATTTCATAGGCTGTTTCAGCATGCACCGCTAAATCAATGCCAGTGATTTCCGCTTCTTGTGAAATTCGGAATCCCATAGTTACATCAATTAATTTTGCAATGATTAAAGTGAGGATAAATGAGTATGCAAGTACCGCGCCGCACGCAATAACTTGCTTGACTAACTGGCCACTTCCTCCGCCATAAAGCAATCCATCTACTCCGGCTGGAGCTGCTGCTGTTGCAAATACACCAACAAGTAGCGAACCAGAAAGTCCACCAACTAGGTGAACGCCAACAACATCTAGTGAATCGTCATATCCAAATTTGTATTTCAATCCAACCGCAAGTGAACAAAGCACACTTGAAATTGCACCAAGTGCGATCGCGCCTAGCGGATCTACAGCCGAACATGATGGGGTGATTGCTACCAATCCAGCTACTACACCAGATGCGGCACCCAAACTTGTTGCATGGCCATCACGAATTTTTTCTACAATTAACCAAGCCAACATTGCAGCACCAGTTGCAACAAATGTATTTAAGAAAGTTACGCCTGCTGCTGCATTAGATGCAACTGCAGAACCGGCATTAAATCCAAACCAGCCGAACCAAAGCAATCCGGCACCCACCATTACCAAAGTTAGGTTGTGTGGTTTAAATGGTTCACGACCAAAGCCAGCGCGCTTTCCAATTACTAGAACTGCGGCAAGGCCTGCGATACCAGCATTTATGTGAACGGCAGTTCCACCTGCGAAGTCAATTGCACCAAGTTGGTTTGCAATCCATCCTCCGGGATCTTTATCTCCACTATCGAAGTCAAATACCCAGTGCGCGACTGGGAAGTAAACCAATGTTGACCAGACAATTACGAAAACCACCCATGCGCCAAATTTTGCGCGGTCGGCAATTGCGCCAGAGATAAGCGCTACGGTGATAATTGCGAACATCGCTTGAAATGCAATAAAAACAGTGGTTGGAATTGTTCCAAATAAAGAATCTGGCGCAATTAAACCCTTCAAGCCAATAAATTCTGAAGGATCACCAACTAATCCATTTCCTAAATCTTTTCCAAATGTCATTGAGTATCCATACACAACCCAAAGCACGGCGACGATGCCCATGGAAACAAAAGACATCATCATCATATTTAGCACACCCTTAGCCCGAACCATTCCGCCATAGAAAAGCGCTAAACCTGGAGTCATTAAAAGAACTAATGCGGTACTGGTGAGCATCCAAGCTGTATCACCGGTATTAAGAACTACTTCAGTCATAATTTTCCTCACGTTCAGGTGGGATTCAATGTGATTCCAGATTAAGCCTCGGAGCAGGCACTCGCCGTTGAGTAGGGCAAGTATCTGATTGCACTGTTTCCAGAGATGAGCAGTAAAGGTTTCCGGCAGATCACAATTTCGGCTGTTGTGTTACCGGCAGGTTAAGCAGATAACTAACTACTTATGAGCGCTGTAACAAAAGCTGCCGCCTGGAAAGGCGCCAAATCGGAAATCGCCTCACCCGTGCCCACAAATTTGATCGGGGCACCAAGCTCACGCTCGATTGCAAAAGCGATCCCACCTTTTGCCGAACCATCTAATTTAGTTACCACTACTCCAGTAACTCCTACGGCCTGCGCAAAAATCTGCGCTTGGGTTAACCCATTTTGTCCGGTAGTTCCATCAATAACTAATAAAACTTCTCCAACTAAGGTGCGTTTTTCGATTACCCGCCGGATTTTGGATAACTCATCCATTAGACCAGCCTTTGTGTGTAAACGCCCTGCGGTATCAATCAAAACAAAATCCGCACCAATTTCAAATCCCTTGGCCACTGCATCAAATGCGATTGCGGCTGGATCTGCTCCATCTTTTCCAGAAACTAATGTTGCTCCAGCATTTACTGCCCAAGTACTAACTTGCCCTGTAGCTGCTGCGCGAAAAGTATCTGCTGCTCCGATTACTACCTTATTGCCTGCTGCAACTAAATAATGTGCCAACTTTCCAACAGTGGTTGTTTTCCCAACCCCATTTACTCCGACAATTAAAATTACATTTGGATTTTGATTTTTTGCTAAATTTCGATCTCTGTCTTTGCCCAATAATTCAAGCAAGCCCTCTTCAAGAGACGCATTTAAATTTTTCTTCAATAAATCAACTAGTTCGACACTCAACTTTGGTCCAAGATCACTATTTATTAGTTGCTGCTCAATTTCATTCCAATCGACATCAGCATTTGCACCAGGTTCGCGGCGCAACTTCGAAATTAAAGATGTTATTCCTGAAAACGAAAACAGAGCCATAATTTAAGCGTTCTCGATTTCACGAATTCGTTGTGAAATTACTTGAGTGACGCCATCACCACGCATTGAAACTCCATAAAGTGAATCGGCAATCTCCATCGTTCTCTTTTGGTGAGTCACAACAATTAATTGCGAAGATGAGCGAAGTTCAGCCAGAACTTCAAGCAATCTTCCCAAGTTTGTATCATCTAGCGCGGCTTCAACCTCATCCAAAACATAAAACGGACTTGGGCGGGCTTTGAAGATCGCTATCAAAAGCGCGACAGCGGTTAATGAGCGTTCTCCACCAGAGAGTAACGAAAGTCTTTTTATCCGCTTTCCTGGTGGTCTTGCTTCTACTTCAATTCCGGTCGTTAATAAATCTTCAGGATTAGTTAGTAATAACCGGCCTTCACCCCCAGGAAATAATCTTGGGAAAATCACTGCAAATTGACGAGCTGTCTCTTCATAGGCTTCACGGAAGATAATCTCTACACGTTCATCTACTTCACGCACAATTTCCAACAAATCACGTCTGGTTGCTTTCAAATCCTCTAATTGATCTGTCAAATACTTTGAGCGCTCCTCCAGGGCAGTGAACTCCTCAAGGGCTAATGGATTGATCTTTCCGAGCACTGCCAATGAGCGTTCTGCTGCAGCCAATCGTTTTTCTTGCTGGTCGCGGCGGTATGGAATCATTTCTGTTGCAATAACTTGACCTTCATCATCAAGAACAAAGGTTGGAACTTCGCGGTCTGGTCCGTACTCAGTCAAATGCGACTGAGATTCAATACCGAACTCCTCATAGACTTTTTCCTCTAATTGTTCAATCCGTAACTTCTGTTCAGCTCTGGCGATTTCATCGCGATGCACGCTATCGGTAAGCGCTTCCATCTCAACTGTTAATTCCCGGTTTCTTGCCCTTGCTGCTAGTAATTCACCCTCGCGCGCTACTCTTTCATTTTCTAATTCAGTGCGCTCATTCATTGCTTTGGTAATTGAGACTTCAATCTGAATTAACGCCTCATATGCAGTTTCAGCGATTGCTTGAGCCGTTATCGCGCCTTTGGCTCGACTTTCGCGACGTGTTATAGCAATAACTTTTGAATCGCGTTCTCCCTGTGCTGATTTTTCAAGTTGTTCAGCGCGAGATGCTGTCGAATTGGCTCTTTCTTCACTTGTTCGAAGAGCTAAACGAGATTCCATTTCAACACTTCGTGCAATCGCTACTGCTTCACGTTTGGTTTCAATTACAGCAGTGTCAGGTTCAGCAAAATGTATTTGCTCAACTGGCTCGTTTTCGACCTGGGTTAATTGATTGCCATGTTCTTCTAGTGCTTTTTGGGCCTCAGCAATTGCTGTGGCTAACCGTTCAGCTTCAGCTGATGCCGCACGAACATTTTGATTTGCTAACCCCATCTGTTCAGCAAGTGCAGCCATATGCGCATCTGACTCATTTAATTGCGCAATACATTTTTCGAGATTTTCGCGCGCTGCCGCAGATTGAGTTTCTAGTGCGCTTATCTCAAAACGAAGTCTTTCTCCATTGTGAGTGAATTCCCTGAGCGACTTCTCGCTGTCGTCAATTATGGCGCGAAGCTCAATCAAACTTGACTCACTCTTAGATCCACCGACAACTAAATCGCGGCCAAGAATATCTCCGTCGCGAGTTACTACTCGCAAATCAGAATTACTTTGCAATAGTGCGTGAGCCAGCTGTAAATTTTCGACAACAACTGTATTTGCTAGGACATGAGATAACGAACGAACTAAACGTTCGCTTTTAATCAAATCAATTGCGCGGTAGGCGCCAGACGGAAGCGAGGTATTCTCTTGATTTGAAATTGCCTCGATGGAACCCATAACCAATATCTCGGCACGGCCACCATTCTCGCGTTTGAGTAAAGTTAGCGCATCTATAGCATCTGATAAACGTCCAACAACTACTGCATCTGAAAGCGAACCGAGTGCGGCCGTTATTGCGCTTTCCCAGCCAGAGGAAATTTCAATAAGTGAGGCAACAGAACCCAGCGCGTTAACTTCTGAAGAGGAACCCAAAAGGGCGGCTCCACCATCTCGTGAGTTAACACTTAGCTTAAGAGCCTCAATTCGAGCTTCAACAGAGGATCTTGATCGTTCGCTGCCACGTTCGTTATCCCGCGCTTTTTCTAAAGTTGCTAGCACTTGATCTGATGCTTTTTTCGCTTCTTGGTAAGCGCTATCCAAATGCGCTTCACCGGCATCAACTCCGGCGATCTCAGATTCACGTGTTGCAAATTCACGTTGGGCGACACTTACACGATTCAGTGCTTCATCTCGGTTTCGCGTTAATCTCTCAATTTCTGCTTCTCCAGCTTGAATTCTTGAGCGCAATGAATTAACTCTGCCTTCGCGCCTGGCACTTCCCTCGCGCGCATCTGCAGCCTGTCGCAATGCAGAAGCCAATTGACTTTCTTGCGCAGTAAGAGCAGCTTCTGCTGATTGCAAATCTAAAGAAGCTTTCTCTAACGCGCTTTTCTGCAACAGCATTCCATCGCGAATTTTTCCTTCTTCAGCGCGAAGTTGTTTTGCTTCTAAATCCATTGCATCCGGATCAATTCCTGATGCTCTAATCTCTTCGGAATCAGCCAGAAAGCGAGCCCGTTCTGTTGCTAAATTTGCTGTCCCACGGAAACGCTCACGTAAACTGTTTAGTCGATAAAAATTTTCTTGGGCGCGCACTAAAATAGGTGCCTCGCGCAATGATATTTCCTCTAACTCTTGTTCACGCTTTCTAGTTCGATCCAACTCGCCTTCAACATCACTTCGTCGACTTCGTAAAACTGTTTCATCTTCTACATCTGCCGATAGCGTTGAGCGCAGAGAAAGTAAATCATCGGCAAGTACGCGCAACTTCGCATCTCGTACATCTGCCTGAATAGTCGCTGCTCGTTTTGCAACTTCGGCCTGACGTCCAAGTGGTTTTAACTGCCTTCTTAATTCGGCTAACAAATCTTGAATTCTAGTAAAGTTTTGCTGCATCGAATCTAATTTGCGAAGTGCTTTCTCTTTACGTTTCCGATGTTTAAGAATTCCGGCAGCTTCCTCAATAAATGCGCGTCGCTCATCTGGGTTTGCAGACAAAATTGTGTCCAGCTGTCCTTGTCCAACAATCACATGCATTTCTCGGCCGATTCCACTATCACTTAATAATTCTTGGATATCTAGCAAACGAGAACTCTCACCATTTATCTGATACTCACTGGTGCCATTACGAAAAAGAATTCTTGAGATAGTTACTTCAGTAAAATCAATCGGCAATGCACCATCAGTGTTATCAATTGTTACGGCAACTTCTGCACGACCAAGAGGTGCGCGACCTGTGGTGCCTGCGAAAATAACATCTTCCATTTTTCCGCCGCGCAAACTTTTTGCGCCTTGCTCGCCCATAACCCAGGTGAGCGCATCAATAATGTTGGACTTACCCGAACCGTTAGGGCCAACTACGCAGGTAATGCCAGGCTCGAATTGCAAAGTGGTGGCAGAGGCGAAGGATTTAAACCCTTTCAAGGTCAGGCTTTTCAAATACATCTACTGACCCCCTTTTCCTGGCTAACCCTGTCTGGCTCTCCTAAACGTTCTGCTTACGCAGGGGCAAACCTACCCTTAGCCCAGATCTAACTATTGGATCTAGCGCATCTAGCGTGATTTTGGTTGGCAGTTAGTGCAGAAATGGCTGTATCTGCCCATAAATCTGGCTTTAGTGATCAATCCACGGCATTTTGGCCGGGGGCAAGGGGCGCCGGTTTGACCATATGCGGCCAGGGAGCGATCAAAATAACCACTTTCGCCATTTACGTTTACGTACAAATCATCAAATGAAGTTCCGCCAGCTGCTATCGCCTGACTCATAACCTCTTTGCATTTATCGATTATTTTCACGATTTGGGCTGACGTTAAATCTTTTCCGATCCGCTGCGGATGAACTTTGGCTCTCCACAATGCTTCATCGGCGTAGATGTTTCCAACCCCACTCATTACTCCTTGGTCAAGCAGTAATTTTTTTACCTCAGAATTACTTTTTCTGATTTTTTCAACTACCACTTTTTGCTGATACTCCGATTCAAATACATCAGGGGCAATCTTCTTAACGCTTTTTGGAATACCGCCTTCAAGATCATCTAAAGTCATATGACCAAAGGTGCGTTGGTCTACAAAATGAATCTCTTTATCTATTTTTTCGATTAATAATCGGACTCGTAGATGTTTATGTGGCGGATCCACAACATTCGGTAATAGAACTTGACCGCTCATACCCAAGTGAATTATCAAAGCCTGATTATTGTCTAACAGCAACCACAGATATTTTCCACGACGGTCAACTTTTGTAATTTTTCGCCCTGGCAGGACTTTTCGTAAATCGTAAGTTGTGTTATTTCTGACTGCTCGCGAGTGTAAGATTTCTACATTGGAAATTTTCCAACCGATTACCCATTTTTCTAGACCACTTCGAACTGTTTCAACTTCTGGCAACTCGGGCATTATTTAAGTTATTCGCTCTCACTTAACAAAGCTTCATACGCCTTGGTTGCCGCAATCTGTTCGGCTTCTCTCTTACTCTTGCCATAGCCTTCGCCGGCAACTTTCCCAGAGAGTAAAACCTGGGCGATGAAACTCTTGTCGTGGTCAGGCCCTGATTCGGTAATTGAATATTCAGGAGCGTTCTTACCTCGGGCTGCAACTAACTCTTGAAGCGCGGTCTTTCCATCAAGGCCAGCACCCTTATTTATGGCTTCATCAATCGCTGGATTTAATAACATTAAAATAATCTGCTCAGCCTTTGCAAATCCTTCTGATAAATAGATTGCTCCAATTAATGCTTCAAGTGTGTCTGCCAGAATTGAGGATTTGTCACGACCGGCAGTTACTTCCTCGCCTTTGCCAAGTCGAATATATTTTCCGAGTTCTAAATTGCGTGCAACATCGGCGAGCGCTTTCGTGTTCACAATTCCCGAACGAAGTGGACTTAGCCGACTTTCTGGCAAATCAGGAAATCGTTTATAAAGTTCATCGGTAACAATTAATCCCAATACGCTATCGCCAAGAAATTCAAGTCTTTCATTAGTTGGCAAACCACCTGCTTCATAAGCAAATGAGCGGTGCGTCAATGCAACTTCAAGTAAATCTAAATTAATGTTTGCGCCGATCTTTGCGCAAAGCTGGTCGAGCATTAGACGTTAAGGACGTTGCGGTCCCGGTAAGTGCCACAGGTTGAACATGCGATATGTTGCAAACGTGGTTGGCGACATTGTTCGCATTCAACGGTATTCGCAGCCGTGGTAAACCATTGACTACGACGCATGCGAGTGCGGGCCCTTGATAACTTCCGCTTTGGTACTGGCATTGCCAACTCCTCTAAAAGATAAAGATCTAGATCGAACTTGCCTCTGGCCCTTCGGAACCGGTCCGAAGTCAGGGTGAAAGTATCCCCTAACTACTCCTTTTTCGGGAAATCGAGCAGATTCCCAAGTGCACTCCAGCGGGGGTCGACCACCTCGTGGCTATGGGCACCATCGGTTAACCGCTCCCCACACTCTGGGCACAGGCCAAGGCAACTCTCAGAACAATGCGGGGCTAGGGGTAAATCCAGACAGATCGCATCAACAATTGGAGCCAAGATATCGATCTGATCATCAGTAACCAGAAGTGGCAACTCCTCATCCGCTTCTAGATCTGCGGGTGGCTCAAAATGAAAAAGCTCTTGTACTGTGGTGAAAATTTCTAAAGTAATTGGGTCTAAACATCTAACGCATTCTCCGGTGGCATCTGCTTCTATCTCTACGGTTAGAAGTGCTCCAGTTGATACCGCTTCGACTCTTCCCAATATTGAAAACTCAGAACCAACTTCAGCACCAATTATGTCTATTCCGATTCGTTCATTTAATGGAAAAAGTAAATCCACCTCAATTTTTTCACCAGGGTGGCGCTTTAGCTCACTTAAACTAATTATGAATTTTGGGTTAGGTGTAATCATTTAAGTTGTCCGCGATTACTCTTTAGGACTCAGCTAATTGAGAAAGAACGTCGTTTTCGCTAGCACCAGCAATTCGCTCGCGCCCCTTAGCTATTGCATCCATAGTTTTAGTCAAAATTACTTCAAGAGTTGCAAGTCTGGAGTCAATATATGCATCCACTTCTTGACTCTTCTCATCTGCTGCAGTGTGTGCTTCATGTAAAACACGTTCTGCTTCAGCCCGAGCCTCTATGACAATTTGGGTTTGCTCAATCATTTGAGCAACTTCTTCTCGAGCCATCTCAACTAATTTTTCGGAACTTTCGCGTCCTTGCTCGATTAGCGAATCTCTGTCTAGTAAAACTTGTTGTGCTGCTTCTAGATCTGTTGGAAGTGAGCCGCGAACTTCATCAAGAATCCCTAATAACTCACCACGATGCAAGACGCATGATGCGCTTAATGGAACTGCGCGAGCCTCTTCAACCATGGTTATGGCATTTTGTAGTCGATCAAGTGAGTCCATTAGCGACCTGCCTTTTCATCATCTTTGTAATCATTATTGGGGCTGTTCTTAATTTTTGCCAAGCGAGTCAACATTAATTCAAGAACTGTTTTAGGAAGATGCGCGGAAACATCTCCTCCATAAGTTGCGATCTCTTTAACAAGTGATGATGACAAAAATGAGTATTGCGGTCTAGTTGCCATAAATAGAGTTTCGACACCTGCTAATTCTTGATTCATCTGGGCCATCTGTAATTCGTAATCAAAATCGCTGACAGCACGCAAACCTTTAACAATTGCAGAGATGGAATTTGCCCGGCAATAATCAACTAACAATCCACTCCACGAATCCACTGTTACATTTTTCAACCCTTTTACAGTCTCATTGATCATCGCGATGCGCTCATCGACGGTGAACAGCGAGCTTTTCTCTCTATTGACCAAGACTGCTATGACAACCTCATCATAAATTTCGCTTGCGCGACCAATGATGTCCAAATGTCCGTGTGTAATCGGATCAAATGAACCAGGGCAAACTACGCGCTTCATAGGGACACGCTAGCGAAGTACACCAGTGCTTCGCCATATTTACGCTCCTTTGAGGCGGTAAATCCGGCTGGCCAAGCGAATGGAGAATTTCTTGATGGGCGCTCTACAGCCACAATCGCTGCTGGGGCTAATAGAGAAGAGGTTTTCAAAGCAGTTAAAATATTTTCAATATCTTCATTTGTAAATTCATAAGGCGGATCCAGAAAAATCACATTAAATGGATTTCCAGAAGCTGATCGAATAAATGTGTTTACTGCACCGCCATGGGCACGAAATTTTCCAAGTTCAACTAAACCTCTGGAAATAATTTCAAAATTATCTCGACAAACCTGCAATGCTTGCGGATCCTTTTCAACAGATTCAACTACTTCAGCACCCCTAGAAAGTGCTTCTAATCCAACTGCGCCTGTGCCGGCAAATAGATCAAGAAATGCAACGCCATCCCAAGTTCCAAGTTCAGAAGTTAACGAGGAGAAGATTCCTTCTCGTGCACGATCTGAAGTTGGTCTTGTAATATTTGCAGGCGTTAATAAATTTCGCCCTCGTGCGGCACCGGCAATGATTCTCATCTTCTATTCACCTTAACTAAGCCTTCTCAATAAAATCTGATCGTTCATCTGCTTCAAGTGCATTCAACTCTTCTCGTAACTCTGGCAATTTCTCAAGTTTAGGATCTTTAGCGATAATCTCAATCGCAATTGTGCGTGCTTGATCAATCAATTGTTCATCTCGAAGAACTCGCAATAAGCGCAGAGCTGATCTTGAGCCTGATTGGGCAGTGCCAAGAACATCACCCTCACGCCTTTGGTCGAGGTCAACGCGGGCAAGTTCAAAGCCATCAAGAGTCTGCGAAATTGCATCTAGCCGTTGATGTGCAACAGAGTCTGGTTCGCACTTGGTCACTAGTAAGCACAACCCTGGCTTCTCTCCACGACCAATACGACCACGCAATTGATGAAGTTGTGAAATGCCAAATCGATCTGCATCCATAATTACCATCACTGTTGCATTTGCGACATCTACTCCAACTTCAATAACTGTAGTTGCAACAAGAACATCAATTTCTCCTGCTGCAAATTTTTGCATAGTCAGATCTTTTTCATCTGCCGTAAGTTGACCATGTAATTTTGCAATTCGGACGGATTTAAGCGGGCCTGAAGTTAGTTGTTCAAATAGTGCATCTACCGCATACATGCTCTGCTTTTCTTCGGCAGTGACCACGCCTAAAAGCGCATTTGTGATCAAATCTTCTTGTGATATCTCTTCACTTGCTTGAGCGCTGATCCGAGGAGCAACGATGTAAGCCTGTGCGCCTGTTTTAACTTCTTCAACAATTCGCGTCCATGCTCGTTCTAAATAATGTGGTTTATCACTTTCATCAACTATATGAGTTGTTATAGCGGCACGGCCTTTTGGTAACTCACGCAATGTAGAAATGTCCAAATCTCCAAAAACAGTCATGGCCACAGTTCTTGGTATCGGCGTTGCAGTCATTACCAAAACGTGCGGCGGCAAATTACCTTTCGCACGAAGTGCATCTCGTTGTTCAACTCCAAAGCGATGTTGCTCATCGATTATGACCAATCCCAGATCAGCAAAATCAACACCTTCTGTAAGGAGTGAATGTGTTCCAATTACTATTCCGGCTGAGCCATTCCTAATTTCAGCCAGAGCAGTTTTCCGCTCTGCACTACTAAGAGAACCAGTTAGTTTGGAGATACGTGTTGCTCGGTCGCTTCCGCCTAGCATTCCTGCGCTTGCTAAATCTCCCATCAATTTAGAGATCGAGCGAAAATGTTGTTGCGCTAAAACTTCGGTGGGTGCAAGCAAGGCCGCCTGTCCCCCACTATCGACAACAGTGAGTGCAGCACGCAGCGCAACTATTGTTTTTCCAGATCCAACCTCGCCTTGTAATAAGCGATGCATTGGATGATCAGCATCTAAATCACTTTGAATTTGTGCTGCTACCTCTTTTTGTCCATTTGTTAATTCAAAAGGTAGTTGGGCGTCAAATAGCTCAAGCAATCCACCACTACGCACTAGTCGTGGAGTGGCTTTTAATAATTTATGTTGTTCACGTCTGCGTACCAACAAAAGCTGCAGCGACAACGCTTCATCAAATATCAATCGCTTACGTGCTAAATCTGCATCAGATTGACTCTCAGGTAGGTGAATACCGTGGAGAGCGTCATTAAGAGTTGGCAATCCAAAACGTAACTCATCAGGAAGAGGCTCTGGCATTTCATCTAGTACATCTAGAACTGTTCTAATGCACTGTCCAATTTTCCATGAAGGAAATTTTGAAGTTGCCGGATAAACCGGAAGAATTTTTCCGGCAAATTCCCCAGCAGCTTCCTCGCTTTCGACCCCATCTGGAATTAGTAGGTAATCCGGATGCGAAAGTTGTCGCACTCCTCGATAAACTGAAATTTTTCCGGCAAACAAACCCTCACGATCAACTCGTAAATCTTTTTCTCTCCAGGCTTGATTAAAAAAAGTTAATGCAAGACGACCTTTTCCATCGGTGACAATTACTTCCAGAATTGATCCTTTCCGTCCCCTTATTGGACGAGTGGTTGCAGAATGGATCTTCGCCAAAATTGTTACTTCATCGCCCTCATTCAATTGATTTAAATCAGTTAACTCACCGCGGAGTACATACCTTCTTGGATAATGGCGAAGTAAATCACCAGTGGTTGTATAACCAAATGTCGTATTTAAAGCTTTTGCAGTTCGATCACCCAAAGATTTGGATAAGCGGTCATTTAATCCAGCCATATTTTTTCTACTCAACGCCAATCAAAAGTGGATACCAAGCTTGACCACCTACATATGTTGTCACTTCAACGCTGCCATGATTTTTTGCTAGATGTTTTTGGACTTGCTCGGCAAGTTCTTTTGGTGCACTCTCGCCCATGACTAAAGTAATTAACTCTCCGCCGCCGTTTAACATCCGGTCCACACACTGATTGCAAACTTTAATTAAATCTGTTCCGGTAAGTATTACCTCTCCATCTACGAGCGCCAACACATCTCCTGCTCGCACTCCACCAATATCAGTGCTCATATCCCGTGGAGCAAGAGCAATTGTTGCTGATCGAGTTTGCCTGGCCGCTGTTGCCATCTCAACAATTTCATCATCGTAATCAGCAGCTTCATTGTGAGTTGATATCGCAGATAAAGCCTGAAGTGGTGAACGCGAAGCTAGAACCGCAATTCGCACTCCTTCTCGGCGAATTACCGAAATTGCTTCATGGGCCGATTTCCAACTTTGTTCATCAATTGGAATTAAAACAACTTCACGCGCACTTTCGGTTGCATCTACCCACTCTTGAGCAAGTACTCGACGCGAATTAAATGCATCGATTACTCGAACTCCGGATTCCCGCATTAATTCACTTAACCCTGGGCCATTTGCAACAGTGATTAATTTTCGAGTGCCTGTTTCAGAACTTTTCTCACCAATTCCTAAGGCCGAAGCAAGATGTGTAATCTTAATTTCATAGGCTTTTCCAAAATGTGTTGAGAGTTCAATTATCTCACCCGGTAGATCTGTATGAATATGAACTTTACAAAGTTGACTATCTCCAACAACCAACAGGCTCTCACCTAAGTTTGTGAGTTCGCTCTGCAATCTAGAAATTTGTTTTTCATTTAAATTTTTCATCGAAAACATAACTTCAAATTCGCCATCACTTGCATGATTAGCATTTGATGCATGTGCACGCTCTTTTACATTTGCGCTGCTTGGAATTTGTGAGATGACCAACTCTGGATCCAACATTGATGCAAGTGCTCCATAAATTAATTCAACTCCATGTGCTCCAGCATCAATAGTTCCCATCGCATCTTGATGTGGTGGATTGTTTGCTGAATCTAATGTCGAGGCGCGAGCTGCACGCCAAGCATCAAGTGCGACTGCACCGTCACGGCCGATTTCACCAGCTCTTAAAGCAACTGCATCTCTTGCTGCACGTGCTGCAGATAAAATTGTTCCCTCTTTTGGATGTGTAACAGCTTTTTGAGCGGCTTCATGGGCGCGCGCAAATGCTTGCGGTAAACCTTCGCGAATTCCATCAGCAAAGCCACGAAAGATTTGACTCAAGATAACTCCTGAATTTCCTTGTGCCCCACCGAGTGCTCCGCGGGCAGCAGCGTCGGCGACATCGCCGATTTCTTGCGAATCCTCGGCTCGCATCGCGGTGACCGCTGCCTCTAAAGTTGCTTCGAGATTTGAGCCAGTATCTGAATCGGCAACTGGGTAGAGGTTTTCAGCATTTAACTGAGCGCGTGACTGTGAAACTTCGCTCCAGGCTCGTTCGAGCCAAGCGCGGAACCTGGGGGTATCTAACTCGCTCATCATGACCAGATTACTCTGGATTTACCCCTCAATTGGCTCGAAGCCCCTCTTACCGGCTACCCTTACGCCGCTGCAGAAGTTCTGAGCAGCGTAATAAATCAGTTGAAATTAGGAGGCGATGATGGCTGCCAAGTGCGACATCTGTAACAAAGGGCCAATCTGGGGAAATTCAATCTCCCACTCACATCGTCGTACCCGTCGTCGTTGGAATCCAAATATCCAGCGCGTTCGCACCATGATTAATGGCGTAACCCCAAAGCGTTTAAATGTTTGCGCTGCTTGCATGAAAGCCGGAAAAGTTACCCGTTAATTACTGCTTCACTTTTCAAAATGTTGCCAATCTTTCGAAGTACTTTCAATTCTTGTTCGCGCATCTAAAAATTCTCCGCTCACCTCAACACCTGATCCATGTATAACTTCGCCAATTCGAAGTACACCCTCGGGAAGTGCCGAACTTGGCGGCAAGGTTGCTATAAAAAGATGTTCTTCACCACTTGTTAAGACCCAACTCATCGGATCAACTGCCAAAGTGGTGCCTACTTCAATAAGTGAAGATAAATTTAGATGATCAAGATTAATTTTTATGCCAACACCACTTGCTTCACTGATGCGCGTTACATCAACTAATAATCCATCGCTTAGATCGCACATTGCTGTTGCACCTGCAGAAATTAACGCATGAGCTCTCTTGCCATCTACCGAAGGTTGCAGATGTGCATTCACAATCTCTGGAAATAATTCTCTTTTATCGGCTTTTAATAAAGCTAGCCCAGCAGCAGATGCACCAGGAAGTCCAGAGATAACTAACTGGTCGCCAACTTTTGCACCGCTTCGATATATCGGCTCACTTGTATTGCCGAGTGCGGTAATTGCAATTGTTATCTTCTCACCCCGCACAGTGTCCCCACCAATAACTTGCGCACCAACTTTCTTAGCTTCTTCTGTAATCCCACGCGCAAGATCTAGAACCCACTCCAATTCTTCTTGGCCAGTTAATGAAATTCCAACCAACAAAGAGTGCGGCTCTCCGCCCATTGCGTAAATATCTGCAATATTGGCAACCGCTACCTTTGCTCCAATCTGCTTCGCTGTAGACCAATCAGTTTTAAAGTGAACATCTTCAACAGCTAAATCCATTGTGGCTACAGTTGCAAGAGCGCTTGGTGCCAGAACCGCTCCATCATCGCCAATTCCAAAGAGTAAATTTTTTTGATTTTTAAGATTTTGCACTTCTCCAAAGATTTCACCCAAGGCGGCGATGAGGGCTCCCTCGCCAATCTGTGCTACCTGCAGGCTCAAAGTGATCCCCTATTCTGGCTAATTCTTGCTGGCTTCACTTTAATTCCGCTGTAAAAAGTCGGAAAATTTAAATGACTTCCGCGCTGAGCCTACTCCGCGCTACCCTCGGAGCATTAAATACCTGCTAGCGAAGGAGTAGCCCATGTCAGTTCAGTCATACATTCTGATTCAAACTGAGGTCGGAAAAGCTGCTGGCGTTGCTAAAGCAGTTGGCGCAATCCCTGGTGTGAGTTTGGCTCAAGGCGTTGGTGGTCCATACGATGTAATCATGCGCGCCGAATCTGCATCCATGGAGGAATTCGGTCGCTTAATTCTTACCAAAGTTCAAGCAGTCCCCGGGATAACTCGCACTCTTACCTGTCCAGTAGTTAACGAGTAATTACTTAACTCTTATTTTGCGCAACTCTTAGAAGTTCAGTAATTAAATTTTGATAAGTAATTCCACTTGCTTGCCATAACCTTGGATACATCGAAGTCGCTGTAAATCCAGGCATTGTATTAATCTCATTTAAGATCAAAGATCCATCATCTTTCAAGAAAAAATCAACTCTGGCTAAACCTTCTGCTCCAATTAAATTAAATGCTTGTATCGCTAATACCTTAATTTGATTAGCACTCTCATCTGGAATTTCCGCCGGCACTATCAATTTAGTGGCATCGTCCAAATACTTTGCCTCAAAATCATAAAATTCGTGGTTACCAAGAATCTTAATTTCACCTACGGCTGAAGCTTTCGATCCTAATACTCCACATTCAACTTCACGACCAGAAATCATCTCTTCAATTAAAACTTTATCGTCATGGGTAAAGGCATCATTAATCGCACCCGAAAGTTGCTCCCAACTTTTTACTTTTGCAACTCCCTGGCTTGATCCAGATCTAGAGGGCTTCACAAACAAAGGAAGTTCAAACTCAACTTTAATTTCATTCTCAATCTGGCTTTGCTGGATTTTCCAGTCGGCCATTAGCAAAATTTTTGTTTTTGTACTTGGAATTCCAGCGTCACTAAAAATTTTGCGCGAAACCCCTTTGTCAAAACCAGCTCTAGATGCGATTTCTCCAGATCCAACATAAACAATTCCTGCTTGATCTAATATTGCTTGCAAAGTTCCATCTTCGCCAAATGTCCCGTGAACTACTGGGAAAGCTACATCTATCTCCACTTTTATTTCAGACAATGAAATCTCAGGTGCATCTGTAGGCACGACTGGAAGCTGATCTCCCTTAAGTGAGATCAAAGAGGGGTCATCTTTCAAACGGACCCATTTACCCTTTTGGGTAATCCCAATTAGCGCTACTTCAAAGTGATCACGATCGATAGATTTAAGCAGGGAAGCCGCTGATAAGCAGGAGACTGAGTGTTCACTGCTGGCACCGCCACAAATTACGCCGACTTTTAATTTTACTTTTACCTTAGCCACATCTCCCATGGGTGTTATTTTAATACTCAGAACGGGTTGTGCGGTTCATTAAACGTTTAACAACTTCAGCCGGTGGTAAAGAATTTTGCACAACATCTACCACTGCTTCAACAATTGGCATATCAACTTGAAATTTCTTAGCAAGAGCAAGCACTGCAGGTGCTGAACTCACGCCTTCTGCTGTTGTCTTAGTTATTGCTCTGGCTTGCTCCATTGTTGAACCGCGTCCAAGAAGTTCACCAACAGATCTATTACGCGAAAGTGGTGAGGAACAGGTCGCCACTAAATCGCCCATACCTGCAAGTCCAGCAAAAGTAGATGGATCTGCACCCATTGCGACGCCGAGTCTGGCGGTTTCAGCCAATCCGCGGGTAATAACTGTGGCTTTGGTGTTGTCACCCATTCCTAAACCAATTGCCATTCCAACTGCTAAAGCCATAACGTTTTTAATTGATCCAGCTAATTCACAACCAATCACATCTGTTGATGTATATGGTCGAAAGTATGGAGTGGCGCACATATCTTGTAAGTGATGCGCATTTGTTTCATTGCTACACGCAATCACCGAAGCCGCGGGCTCACGCCTAATAATTTCACCAGCTAAATTAGGGCCAGTCAAGACAGATACTCGCTCAGCATTAATTCCTAATACTTCGGTAGTTACTTGGCTCATTCTTTCCAGAGTTCCGACTTCAATACCTTTTAACAAAGATAAAATAAAGGCCGCTTTTGGGATTGATGCTCCCCAATCGCTTAAATTTTGCCGCAATGTCTGTGCTGGGATTGCAAGTACCACCACATCGGCATCTTTCAATACTTTTTGGGCATCGGTTGATGCGTTAATGGATTGAGGGAGCATATTTTCAGGGTGAAATTTAAAGTTGTGATGATCAGTGTTTATTTCGTCAATAGTTTTTGGAGTTCTACCCCAAATCGAAACATCATTTCCAGCATCGGCAGCAATTTGTGCGAAAGCCGTACCCCAAGAACCAGCACCTAATATCGCAACTCTCATTTATCCGATCCTTTGCTTTTCTTTCGAAAGTTTCCAGTTCGAGGTAGAGAGGTGGTTCGTGGATCCAACCTCTGAGCGGGCGCTTTTTCACCACGCAAGGTTTCCACCATACCGGTGATCGTATCCATTACATATGTGGTGGCCTCATTTAATGCTTCGATCTCATCTTCTCGTCCGTACCAACGAGAGAAATCTAGTGGTGGGCCAGCCGTGACTTGAGTGAGTTTGCGTGGAAAGAGAAGAGGACGCTTTGAATAAGGTGGCAATAATGCTTGAGCTCCCCATTGCGCACACGGGATAACTGGAACTTTTGTCATAATTGCCAATCGCGCAATTCCAGTTTTACCTTTCATCGGCCAAGCTCCAGGATCGCGCGTGAGTGTTCCTTCTGGATAAACACCAAGTAAATGTCCGGCTTCCAAAAACGCAACTGCATGGTGCAGTGCGAACTTTGCATTTTCGCTTTCGCGCTCAACTGGCACTTGTCCGGCACCGCGCAAAACAGTTCCGATTATTGGCAATTTAAAAAGTTCTGATTTTCCCAGAAATCTTGGAGCTCGTCCGTTTGCGTACAAAAAATGTGCAAAGACAAGTGGGTCAAAGTAGGAGATGTGATTTGAAACAACAATAGCTGCACCTGTTTTGGGAATATTTTCAGCCCCACGCCATTCACGCTTTGAAATTAATTTAATTAGTGGAATCACTAATGTTGCGCCAAATTTAAACCAAGAAGTTACACCAAGTGGATAACCCTTTGGCGGTGGATATGTAATCTCACCCATGTCCTAACCTTACTTTAATCAGCCTTTCATCAACTATAAAAAATCAGGGCCGGAGAGATTTCTCACCCAGGCCCTGATTTTGTTAATTTGGCTGATTCTTTTAAAGCAGACTAGCGACGCTTTTTAGCGGCCTTCTTCGCTGCCTTTTTAGGTGCTTTCTTAGCTGCTTTTTTTGCGGCTTTCTTAGGAGCTTTCTTCGCGGCTTTCTTAGGAGCTTTCTTGGCTGCTTTTTTTGCGGCTTTCTTAGGAGCTGCTACTGCTGGCTTTGGCGCTGCATCTTGCTTGCGATCGCCATTTACAATTTCCTTTAGCTCTTTACCAGCAACAAACCTTGGAACGGATTTTGCTTTTACCTTTACTGGATCACCAGTGAAAGGGTTGCGAGCGGTACGGGCTTTTTTGTGAACTTTCTTAAACTTTCCAAACCCAGCAATATTTACTTCATCGCCTTTTGAGACTGCGCGAGTAACTGAGTCAAAAACAATGTCAACTGCATGAGTTGCATCTTTCTTGCTGTCATGAAAGTGCGGCATTAGAACCGCAATAAACTGTGCCTTATTCATAAAAGTCCCCTTTTTTATAGGCGAATCGAGGAGCACCCTCAATCTTGTCTAAAACTTAGAGCCAGCCGAGATGAGAGTCCATCACCGGCCTCGCGTGTCGCACAAAGTTATTACACGCTAAAAAGCCTTATTTTATCTGACAAATCTCTTAGATCTCTAAATTTGGAAAAACTTTGGATTAATTAGTAAGCGTTACCGGTTTAAAAGTAGCTCTTTTACGCTCAAAATCTGCAACTTCAGCACTATGTTGCAATGTTAAACCGATCTCATCGAGGCCTTCCATTAGCCGCCAGCGGGTGTAATCATCAATTTCAAAAGGCAGGATTTTCTCTTCATATCTGACTTGGCGCGCTACTAAATCAACTGAAATTACGGTTGCCGGGTTTTTCTCAACCTGTTCCCAAATAGCCTCAATCTCACCTTCCGGCAAAATGACAGTTAGCAATCCACTTTTAAGTGAGTTACCACGAAAAATATCGGCAAACCTGCTGGAAAGAACTGCTGAGAATCCATAATTTTGCAGGGCCCAAACCGCATGCTCGCGGGAAGAGCCAGTTCCGAAATCTGCACCCGCTACCAAAATAGATGCTGCTTTGTATTGCGGCTGGTTAAGTACAAATTGTGGATCCTTGCGCCAGGCCACAAATAATCCATCTTCAAATCCGCTTCTAGTCACCCGCTTTAAATACTCAGCCGGGATTATTTGATCAGTGTCAACATTGCTGCGGCGTAGCGGAACTGCAGTTCCAGTATGAATGGTGAATTTTTCCATTAGTTACGCTCCTACTTTCACTGGTCTGAGTTATTTCTAAAGATCTGCCGGCGCAGAAAGCGTTCCACGTATTGCAGTAGCCGCAGCTACAAGCGGACTTACTAAATGCGTGCGACCACCTTTTCCTTGTCTTCCTTCAAAATTCCTATTGCTAGTTGAAGCGCAACGCTCGCCAGGTTTCAATTGATCAGGATTCATTCCTAAACACATGGAACAACCTGCTTGTCGCCATTCGGCACCTGCGGCGAGAAATATTTCATGCAAACCTTCGGCCTCTGCTTGTAGACGAACGCGGGCCGAACCTGGAACAACTAGCATCCGAACACCTTGTGAAACTTTTGCACCTTTTAATACTTGAGCCGCAGATCGCAAATCTTCAATTCTTCCGTTAGTACAAGAACCCAAGAAAACTGTATCGACTTTAATCTGCTTCATCGGAGTTCCAGCTTTGAGATCCATGTAGACCAACGCCCGTTCAGCAGAATTTCTAGCTGCTTCATCTTTAATATCTGCCGGATTTGGAACAACACCATTTAAAGCCACACCCTGTCCTGGATTTGTTCCCCAGGTAACAAAAGGAGCAAGTGAATCAGCCGGAAGATCTACTTGTAGATCGAAATGTGCGTCATCATCACTCTTTAAAGTTTTCCAATATGCAATTGCTGCATCCCAATCTGCACCTTTTGGAGCATGATCGCGACCCTTTAAATAATTAAAAGTTGTTTCATCCGGTGCTATTAATCCGGCTCTAGCGCCCGCCTCAATAGACATATTACAAATTGTCATCCGAGCTTCCATTGAAAGCGCTCTTATTGCGCTACCACGATACTCAATAATAAAACCTTGGCCGCCACCAGTTCCGATTTTTGCAATTAATGCCAAAATTATGTCTTTGCTTGTGACTCCTGCTGGCAAAACTCCTTCAACATTAACCGCCATCATCTTAGGTTTTGCTGATGGAAGAGTTTGGGTTGCCAATACATGTTCTACTTCACTGGTTCCGATACCAAAAGCCAATCCACCAAATGCACCATGTGTTGAGGTATGTGAATCTCCACAAACAACTGTCATTCCAGGTTGTGTTAGTCCTAATTGCGGTCCGACAACATGCACAATCCCCTGCTCTACATCACCAAGTGAGTGAATTCGAATACCAAAATCTTTCGCATTTTTGCGTAATGTATCTACTTGAATCTTTGAAATCGGATCGACTATTGGTTTATCAATATCAATAGTAGGCGTGTTGTGATCCTCGGTAGCAATAGTTAAATCAGGACGGCGTACTTTACGTCCAGCAATTCGCAAACCATCAAATGCTTGCGGGCTGGTTACTTCGTGAATCAAATGCAAATCAATATAAATTAAATCGGGCTCACCAGATGCGCGATGTACTACATGGTCTTCCCAAACCTTTTGCGCTAATGTGGTCGCCATTCCAAACCTCCTATTGCATCTCATTATTTAAGATGGTAGTATCATATCATGGATAAAGATCTCGGTGGAAGTGGTGTTGGAGTTCTTGATAAAGCGATCGCAATATTAAATGCCCTTGAATCAGGTCCGCACTCCCTAGCTGAGTTAGTTGCCGCAACCGGAATCGCCCGCCCTACCGCCCATCGTTTAGCGGTAGCACTTGAACATCATCGTTTTGTTGCCAGAGATTTACATGGACGTTTTACCATCGGTGCCCGCGAAGAGGAACTTGCAGCATCTGCTGGTGAAGATCGATTAATGGCAATCGCAAACCCAGCTCTAGTTGCCTTACGTGATGCAACTGGTGAGAGCGCTCAGATTTATCGTAGACATAGCGATACCCGCTTATGCATTGCAGCTGCAGAGCGTTTATCAGGATTGCGAGATTCAGTTCCGGTCGGTACTGCACTAACAATGCAAGCCGGCTCTGGCGCGCAAATTCTTTTGGCTTGGGAAGATGTTGATCGATTGCATCGGGCGCTGAAAAATTCCAGATTTAATGCCGCAACTTTATCTGCTGTTCGACGTAGAGGTTGGGCGCAAAGTGTTGGTGAGCGTGAAGCTGGAGTTGCCAGTGTCTCTGCACCAATTCGGGGACCACACAATCGAGTAATTGCCGCAGTAAGTATTAGTGGACCAATTGAAAGATTGAGCAGACAACCGGGGCGGATTCATGCCGCCGCAGTTGTCGCAACCGCTGCGCGAATTACTGAGTACTTAGCAAAAGGTTAATTTTTACCACTCGGCGTATGAGCCATCTTTTTGAACCCACTCCGGCTGTCTGGCGTCATTAAATTTAACTGCGGCCGCACGCATTGCTTTCTCGTCAACATCAATTCCAAGTCCAGGTTTTTTCATCAACTCGATATAGCCATCTTTTGGTTTTAGGTCAGAGTAATCAACTAAATCTGCCAGAACTTCACCGGGATCGCCCGTACCAAGAATTTGTTCCTGAATTAAAAAGTTTGGCGTTGCAAAATCAATTTGAAGAGAAGCTGCAAGGGCAATTGGTCCAATTGCACAATGCGGGGCCATCGATACATCATAAGTTTCAGCCATGGATGCAATTCTGCGCATTTCTGAAATACCACCTGCGTGACTTACATCAGGTTGAGCCACAGCAATTCCAGAACGTAATAAATCTTTGTACTCTCCTCTGGAGAAAAGTCGCTCCCCTGTAGCAATTGGAGTTGAAGTAGATCGCGCCACTAATCCAAAATGAGATGTATATTCAGGAAGTACCGGTTCTTCAATAAATAGCAGATTAAACTCTTCTAAAAGTGGGAAGACTTTACGTGACATCGCTAAGCTAAATCGTCCATGAAAATCAAGAGCAATTCCAATGTCGTCGCCAACTTCATTGCGGACTGCTTCAACTCTACTTACAATATTCTTTAACTCTGTTGGTGTATCAATATGAGCCAAGGCATCTGTTGGGCAAAATTTAATCACTTGCAATCCGGCTGCCATCTGTTGACGAACTCGATCTAATATTTCCGAAATATCTGCTTTTACCGGATACTTACCAAACTTATTTCGTTCTCCAGAGCCACCAACATGTCCATAAACTTTAATTCGATCTCGTACTGGACCACCTAAAAGTTGATAAACCGGAACTCCTAATTTCTTACCTGTGATATCCCATAGCGCTTGATCAATTCCGGAAACTGCAGAGTTGAGAACAGCTCCCCCGCGGTAAAAACCGCCTTTCATCATTCGTTGCCAATGGCGTTCGATCTGCATTGGATCGCGACCCATTACATGATCCATCATCTCATCGACAGCTGCTATTGAAGTTGCTGGCTTATATTCCAGTCCAGGTTCACCCCAACCAGTTATGCCCTCATCTGTTTCAATCTTTAAAAATACAGAACGTGGCTTGACATTAAATAATTCATAACCAGTTACTTTCATTTAATTAATCACTTTTACCATTCGGCGAATGATCCATCTTTATGATGCCACTCTGGCGCACGACCACGATGGCCCTTAACAGAGGCTTCGCGAACTGCTTTCTCATCTACTTCAATGCCAAGACCGGGCTTGGTCATTAATTCGATGTAACCATCTGGCGCATCAAAGACTGAGAAATCAGCGATGTACTTCATTAGATCGCCATCATTACCTTTGCCAAGTCCAAGAATTTGCTCTTGAACTAAAAAGTTCGGAGTTGCAAAATCAAGTTGCAAACATGCGGCAAGGGCAATTGGACCAAGTGGGCAATGTGGCGCCATTGAAACATCGTACGTTTCGGCCATTGCAGCGATTCGGCGGCATTCTGAAATTCCCCCAGCATGACTCAAATCAGGCTGAGCAACTGCGATTCCAGAGCGCAATACATCTTTGAAATCCCCACGTGAGAATAAACGCTCACCTGTTGCAATAGGTGTGGATGTTGACCGAACGATCAAGTCAAAATGTTCAGTAAATTCCGGCAGTACTGGCTCTTCAATGAACATTAAATTGTATGGCTCTAACAATGGGAATAATCTGCGCGCCATCGCCAAGCTAAACCGCCCATGTAGGTCGATTGCGATATCAATATCATCGCCAACTAATTCACGAACAGCTTCAACTCTTTTAACGATATTTTTTACCTCAGCAGGTGTATCAATATGCTCAAGTGAATC
>WLKK01000013.1 GCA_009701305.1 Actinomycetota bacterium
AATATTTGTCGGCGTTTATTTTCTATCTCGTGCAACAAATGATTCTCTAAAGCAAACAATTGGCATAATTGTAATTATGCTTGTAATTTTGTATCCAATCAGCCAGAGATTGCAAAGTAGTAATTTCAGTTTAAACCTACGTTACCCAAGAGCTCTTCGTTTAAGCCTCGGGGTGATGACAGGCTTTATGAGCATGGTGGCCAACTCGGGTGGTCCCCCAATGAGTATTTATCTTTTGCTTAGGAAAAATACCGTAATGAAATTTATGGGAAATAATGCTTGGCTCTTCTTTATGGTAAATCTCTTCAAAGTTCCTTTTGTATTTGCACTTGGCCTACTGAATTTTCAGTCGATTTCATACATCATTCCTGCACTACCACTGGTTCCGCTCGGAGCATTATTGGGTCGCAAGGTCATTGGCAAACTCAATCAAGAACTATTTCAAAAAATCACATTAGTTAGTGCAGCATTAGCTGGTCTCAACCTGCTTATTAACTAAGTTTTGAGCCCGACCTGCTTCACTGACTCTCAAAAATCATAAATCTGTCCGATGAATAGCCAAATTTCTTGAGCCTGTCAAGCAAATTAAACTGCGTGTTTCGGGCCTCAACCCCCTTCAAAATCTGCATTTTGCGTGATAGTTTTTCTATGTCAATAATCGTTTTCCCCCTAGAGATCAATGTAGAAAGGTAACAATGCAAAGAAATCTTTCAGCAAAAATTCTTGCTTTAACTCTTACTTCTCTCGTCATACTTACGGGGTGCAGCAAGGCAACATCAGAATCTGCCGACTCAACTGCATCTGCTGAGAAGAAAGGAAGAGTATGCGCCATTCTTCCTGACAGCTCTACATCTCCTATTTGGGAAAACGTTCACCGCCCAACTTTGACCGACGGATTTACTAATGCTGGCTACCCAGTAGATGTTCAAAATGCATTAGGTGATACCAATAAATATGCAACTATTGGTGCGCAACAACTCGCTAGTGGTTGTGCAATCATGCTGCTAGTGGATCTTGAAGGTGCAGCAATTCAAGTTGCTGCAAATGCTAAAGCACAAGGAATTCCAGTTATTGCACTAGACCGTCCATTGGTTGGCACTGATTACTTTGTTTCTTATAACAATTACCGGATTGGTTTTCTCCAAGGTCAATCAATTGTTGATGCTGCTAAGGAACAAGGAAAAGATCTAGCTACGATGAATGTCGTCTATGTCAGCGGAGACCCAACTGATGGAACTGTTAAGTACCTCTACCAAGGTGCAACAGACGCGCTCACTGCTGGTGGACTCGTAAAGCCAGCCGGTGAAACTCAAGGAACATGGGATGGAGCCAAAGCTGGTACCTACTTTGAGCAGATGTACACAAAGCTCAAGGGCAAGGTTGATGCAGTTTGGGTAGCGAACGACACAAATGCTGCCGCTGTTATCACTATCTTGGATAAGTACGGCAAGAAGGTTCCTGTCTCTGGTCAAGATGCTACAGATGCTGGATTGCAGAACGTCCTACTAGGAAAGCAGAGCGCAACAATTAATACCGGTGGAAATTTCGAACCGGTGTTAGCAGTAAAAGTGGCTATAGAAATTCTTGAGGGCAAAGTACCTGCCTATACGGAGAAACAAGATGGGATTCCATTTATCATGGTTGAACCTCAAGTTGTCCATGCCGATACTGTGAAGGACTTGATTGCAAGTGGTCAGGTAAAAGTTGAAGCACTATGCACTACTGATGAACTAAAAGCTGCGTGTGAAAAATACGGAGTTAAGTAAGTAAGAAGATAAGAAGAAGAGCGGCGCAGGCTTAATTCAGAATTCCTGAAATAAGCCTGCGCTCGACTCTCTCCAGAGTTGTCCTAACACATTAGATTTTAGGGAGTCAGATGAGTGTGCCGAATGTGCCGGTAATTGAATTAAAATCAGTAGCAAAATCTTTTGGTGCAGTTCAGGTTTTATCTGGTGTTAATTTTGTTGCAATGGCCGGCCAAGTAACCGCACTTGTTGGCGATAACGGCGCAGGTAAATCGACTCTGATCAAAGGCATCGCTGGAGTCCAATCTTATGATTCTGGAACGATTCTCTTTGAAGGTAACGAAGTTCAGATTAAATCCCCTGTTGATGCCAGCAATTTAGGCATCGAAGTTGTGTATCAAGACTTGGCCCTGTGCGACAACCTAGATGTTGTCCAAAATATGTTCCTCGGACGTGAAGTAGTCCGATCAATCTCCCTAGATGACGAAACCATGGAGCAAAAGGCTATTAAAACCCTAGCTGGGTTATCAGTTCGAAATATCTCATCTGTAAGGCAAAAAGTTTCAAGTTTATCTGGAGGACAAAGACAGACGGTTGCCATTGCTCGATCGGTTTTGTGGGAGAACAAACTAGTAATTTTGGATGAGCCGACCGCAGCCCTTGGGGTCTCACAAACAAAACAAGTACTCAAGATGGTTCGCAATCTTGCAGATACTGGATTGGCAGTAATTCTAATTAGCCATAACATGCAAGAAGTACTGGCTGTGGCTGACCGAATTCACGTCCTACGGTTGGGACAAATGGTGGCTAATGTAAAAGCGAGTGAAAGTAATCTTAATTCAATTGTCAGTTATATAACTGGCGCTGAAAATCTATCAATCTCTGGGGAGGCTGCGCTATGAGTAAGAAGCAACCACAGGATTCAAATCAAACTCATCTAGATGATGAGAACACTTCCCAAGTTCTGACATTGAAGCAGGAGGCTACAAACTTTCTCAATGGAGTACGCCATGGACGAATGGGTTCCTTTCCTGCTGTGATTGGATTCTTAGTACTCGTGGTGCTGTTTTCTTTTCTTAGCCCAGTATTTTTTACCCAGTTGAACTTTGCTAATTTACTCCAGCAATCTGCACCATTGATTATTCTCGCCATGGGATTAGTTTTTATCTTACTCATCGCCGAGATAGACCTCTCTGCAGGTGTCACTTCAGGTCTTGCCAGTGCAATCTTTGTTGTCGTCCTTAAGAACTTTGGTTTCCCTTGGTGGCTTTCGATAATCCTTTCACTCTTAGTTGGAATGACAATTGGAGTTGTCATCGGCATCATGGTGGCAAAAGTTGGTATTCCATCTTTCGTCGTAACTCTTGCAGCATTCCTTGCCTTCCAAGGGCTCCAACTCATGGTGATTGGCCAGGGTGGTCTCTATAGAGTCGAAACGCCAGCTATCTTGGCATTGGAAAATGACAATCTCTCAGTTGGTTTCGGTTGGGCGTTGGCCATAATCTTGGTTGGCTTTGTATTAATAAATGGTCTGGTATCGCGTAGACGCCGCACAAAAAATGGTCATGCTAATCGTGCAATTTCGACTCTCTACTTCCGGGTTGCCATAACGGCGTTGGTAGTTTTCACCTCTGTCTATTTTTTGAATTTGCCTCGAGGCTCAAATCCAGAATTTCAACTTCAAGGTGTGCCGGTCGCTGTATTAGTTGTCCTAGTCGTCCTTATTCCATGCACTTATTTACTTAATCGAACCCCTTTTGGTATCCATGTTTACGCTGTTGGTGGCAACCCAGAGGCTGCCCGTAGGGCTGGAATCAACGTAAGTTCACTTCGAATTATTATCTTTATGATCGGTTCGGGATTGGCTTCAATATCTGGCCTGATGGCTGCTAGTCGAGTCGGAACAGTAGATGCAGCCGCTGGACGAACGATCGTACTCAGCGGAGTTGCGGCTGCGGTAGTTGGTGGAGTGAGCTTATTTGGTGGACGTGGAAAATTAACTGATGCGGTAGTTGGTGGACTCGTCATCGCTGTCATTGATAACGGCTTAGGACTTTTAAGTTTGCCTGCTGGCTTGAACTTAGCTGTTACCGGAGGGGTACTACTGATGGCAGCAACAGCAGATGCGCTCTCTCGAAAACATGGGACTTTAACTGGTCGCTAACAATCCAGAAGTTCAGTCCCTCAAAAACCAATAGACCGGAATTCTTGAGATAACTTTTCGTAATCGATGCATCTTTTGCACACATCAAAAACTGGTTACTTCTTTTTAAACCCACTAGGACATTTAGGATTTGTTCCAGATACTTTCTTTATTGTTTTGCCTTTTGTACAAACTATAACCTTGAATTTTGCAGAATTATTATTTGCTTGTGCGGCTGGCTCATTCTTAACCGGTGCCGCTGTTTCGCTCGTGCTGATTTTTTCGCTTTGGCTTAGCTTTATCCTGATTGTTGGAGAAGAGAAGGTAAAGTTTTTAGCGCTCAGTGTCATCCAGCCATTTTTTTCAGTGACTAATTCACTAGCGATATCATTAGTTGATCCATCACTTGAAAGTACCGAAACACTTGCTCTAATCGGGGCATTAGAAAACCCATAAATACAACGTGCAGTTTCAGATCGCATTGCAAGATCGTAGGTACCCTTAAATACTTCCCCATTAAAATCCTTGTGTAGCCCAGCAACTTTGTAGCTAAGCGCGCCATCTTTGAGTTCTGGTGGCCCTGGTGAATAGATCATTGAATTCGTTGTGACTATTCCTAATACTTTCCCGGTATTGGCCAAGCAACTTGCGTTATTCCCAGTAGATGATTGCGCACCAAATACGAGGCCCAAGGTCATTGAAGAAATTAGCCAACGCTCACCTTGGCTTTGGCTGGGTTTGAGAAATGGTTCATACGCTGTGAAGCCTGCAAATCCACCGGCTGAGGAATTAGCACCACTCCATGCGCTCGACGGCTGTGCCAGAACTCGTTCGTAATTTCCATCACCAGGGTTGTAAATACTTTTTTGAAAACTCTCGACTAGTGGATTTTTTGCTATTTCACTCTTTGGAACCCAACCGATTGCAGCCACTACATCTACAGGTTTGGCTTCTACCCTTAGTGTGTTGTTTTTGGAATCAAGTTGAGTTGTAGAAACATTTACATCTTTCATCCGACCAAAAAGCCATCCAGTTAGATCAGTATTTAGGCGAAGTGTGAGGGCGACATTAGATTCTTTAGCGAATGATGAGATCTGCGCACACAAGGCCAGCTCAGTCCAGAGACATTTAAGATTTTCAACTCTTGGTCCAGTAGCGCCGTCCTTCATGCCAACTGAATAGTTAATCAAACCTTTATCGGGGCCAAAAGTTTCCACGACCTCTTTAACTTCGGCAACATTTCCATACTGTGGAGTCATCGCCACTGGCACAACGCTGGCAGAGAGCGTTTGGAGTGTTAATTTGCTTGGCACTTTAATTCCTTGAAAATACGAAACTGAAACAAGCACTCCGTATGTGTCACTTCCACCTGCATGAATTACCGACGGGATTTTCCAAAGAGATGGTGATCCACCAGCTGCTAATCCGATAGTGGAATCAGCCGGAGTGGGTGTACTTGCTACCGAATGATCAAGAGTTGCTTTTATTAGCGATGATCCTTTGGTGCCAACTTCTAAACCTTCTACACACATCCGACTTGCAGCATCGCTGCACGGTGGAAGTACGAGTTGAACTGAAAGCCCATCCATATCTGCACAATGCGGGTCACTTACAGATCTACATACTTTGTTACGGGCAACAGGATTTTTAAGGGAGCTTGCAGTGATTCGAGAGACAACGGTACTCGACCCTCCAGTAAGTGACTCATCGATAACTAGACCATATGAGGGAATGCTCGGAGGTACTACTTGCATCACTGAGTTATAGGTTCCATCAAGACTCGCAGCCCGCGACGGCAAGACAACGGATGTCATCATTGCGGCGCACAGGAGGGCAATTACTAGCCTTTTCATTGCCAAAAATCTACACCTAGATTTAGATTTTGAAGTAAATAGGGTGCATATTCGAGGAAAGTCGCTGTAATTTCTATTTTCACTCTCTTATAGCCCACTAGATCTAAATTCTTTGGATGTTTTTTCATAAATTAATTCCAATCCATCTTCAGGGTCCATCTGTTCGCCCACTTTTTTGAAACCCATTCTTTTAATGATGTTCATGGAAGCTTTATTTTCTGGCGAAACGGTATAACGCAAGTTTTGTACATCTGGTCGCAAACAAATCATCTTCCACATGCCAATTAGAAGTTCAGTACCAAACCCTTGATTTTGTTTTTCTGGAACAATGCCAAATCCGATTTCAACCATTCCCTTTTCATCTGGAAAATCATGGAAGCCAGCAGACCCAATAATTTCGTTTGAAGCTTTTTCGATCGCTAAAAATAATCCGATTTCTGCAAACTCGGGTTCGCGTTTAACTCTTGGGATCCTGTGCTTAAGTGGGCTTGGCCCTTCAATCAAGTGTTTGTATGGATTCAAAAAACCATTCCAGCTAGGTTCAACTCCAGCTTCAAAATCATTGTAATCACGCAGGGATAAAGATTGACACCGCAACCGATTGGTCTCAAAAGTTGTCATGAGACAATATTAACCCGGCTCTTGTGGCAGTTATGGCCCTTAAAACGAGGAAATAAAGCCGAATCTAATAACCTTGATCCATTTATTTATGAGGATGAATTACCTGTCTTACAACTTGAGCGCCATCTAAAGCATCCATGGCTTCATTAACTTGTAACATCGAACTTGTTGATGTGAGTAACTTTTCTACTGGCAGCTTCCCATCGCGCCAGAATTTAACAAACTCTGGGATATCAATTCGTGGATTCGCCGATCCAAGATAAGAGCCCTTAATGGTTTTAAGATCCGCGACCAATGACAAAGCGGAAATTGAAAACATTTCCTCTGCTTTTGGAAGGCCGACGCTAACAGTTGTGCCACCTCGAGCGGTCGATTCGTAAGCGGCAATCAAAGTATCGGCTCGACCTGCTGCTTCGATCGCGACTGAAACACCTTCTGCAAGGGTATTTCTAAGGTTGTCTTTTGGATCTAAGGCAATATCTGCGCCAAGTGAAAGCGCTAACTTTCGTTTACTCTCTACTGGATCTATCACAATAATCGGTGCAGCTTTGGATATAACAGCCCCCAACAATGCCGAGAGCCCAACACCACCTAATCCCCAGATTCCAAGAGATTGTCCTTCTTTAGCGTGAGCAGAATTTCTTACTGCACCAATGCCGGTTAACAATGCACACCCAAAAAGAGCGGCAATATCAAATGGAATGTCTGATGGAAGTTTTACTAGAGAACGCTCATCAATGACCGCATATTGACTATAACAAGAGATTCCGTTGTAGTGATTTACTGAATCACCTTCAATACTAATCCGCGATCCTCCGCTAATCATTTGGCCACTTGCATTTGCTTTGGCTCCAACGGAACAATTTGCTGGGATTCCTGATTTACATTCATAGCAATTCTGACAACTTGGTAAAAATACTGTGGTGAAATGATCTCCAACTTTAAAATCATGAACATCTTGCCCAAGTTCAATGACTACTCCTGAAGATTCATGACCAAGGATTATAGGAAGTGGGCGAAGACGTGAACCATTTACAACTGAAAGATCAGAATGACATATCCCGGCAGACTCAATTTTTACGAGAACTTCGCCGGCTTTCGGAGGGGCAAGATCAATCTCAACTATTTCTAATGGCTTAGATTTTGCATAAGGCAGATTTGCGCCAGCTTCACGAATTAAAACAGCTTTTGATTTCATTCCTTTGCGCTACCTACTTTTCATTACCGCGTTATCTCGATTTGCAATATCCACTTGAACGAATCAATTGAAAAATATCATATTTGGAGCGTAAATACTAGATAGATGAAGGCCTTAACGGTTAAAAATCTGCCATAACTCTTATATAATTAGATTTCTAATGCGAAATTATCTGAAATTAACACATAAGCGATCTGCTCAAATTGTCCCATCATTGATGATACTTCCTTATGTCTGCTTTATGTTTTTTTGTGGAATAATCCCAATTGGATACGGAATTCTAGAAGTTCGAAATCCTTCTTGGGTAAATATGGATGGTGGACCAGAAACCTTCATAAAAGTATTACAAGACTTTCGAGTCGGTCCAGCTTTGATAAATGTTTTTTTCTTAATATTGATTTTTGTGCCATTGATGGCGGTAACGGTTCTGAGTATTTCACTCCTGCTTGATGCAATAGATCTTCGTGGAAATGCATTACTGAGATTGTTATTTCTTATTCCCGCCTTGATACCTACCGGTGTTGCCGTATTGTTTTGGGTCTCTGTAGTTGGTCCTGAAGTAGTTTGGGATCATTCCAATATCCGCTGGTTTATCGGCAGTATTGCATTTTCAACTGGTATCGGCAGTTGGATCGTGATTCAGTACGGATCGCTTAGGTCAATCCCCCCTGAAGTTTTGGAAGCCGGGATTATTGATGGATGTAATCGATTCCAGCTTGCTATCAGACTTAAACTACCAATGATAAGTAAATACGTGGCATATATGGTTATTTTACTAATCGTAAGTGCGCTACAAATTTTTAATGAACCAAATTTATTGATGTTCACAAACATGACGACTGACTGGTCTTTAAGCCAGATCGCATTTAGCTATGCCTTTAAGGCCGCTGATTTCGCCGGCAGTTCTGCTCTATCAATTATGATGCTAATACCCAATATAATTCTGGCACTTTTGTTTGTTTTCTTCACAGATTTTATCAAGAAGAGTAAAAACTCATGAAACCTATAAAGCAAGATAGAAACTCGAGCCTTATAAAAATAACATTGTGGATTATGGCTTTTTTCACCTCTATACCTTTTCTTTGGCTGATGAAAGATGCCGGAAGAATGATATTTTCCCCAATTATTTACTATGACAATGGGATTTTCTTCGTATGGTTGAAAAACACATCGATTTTCGTAGGTTCCGCTTTGTTAATTTCAGTATTAACTTGCGTTACTGCTGGCTTTGTAATGGCAGTACTAGATGTTCCCTTTCGCCGCTTTCTTCTCTTTTCCACACTTGTAACTATGTTAATTCCAATAACCGCAATGGCTATGCCCCTCTATGTCTTGATTGACCGAATTCACCTCAATAACACTTTGCTTGGCCTCATCTTGGCATCATCTTATTTTCCATTTGGTGCTTTTCTCTCTTATCTCTATTACTCATCAGTTCTTCCGCAAGAGTTAGTTGGAATGGGACGAATTGATGGCTTGACAGATTTTGGAATTTATCGCCATCTAGGAATTCCTTTATCTAAATCCCTAATTTCAATCGTTACATTCTTTTCCTTTGTCGGCCTATGGAACAGTTACCAACTGCCACGCGTGCTCTTAATTGATCCATCGCGCTCTGTTATGTCTATTGGAATAGAAGTCTTCTATGGGCAAGGCACGACCCTAATTGGAATCATGATGTTGATTCCATCAGTGCTGCTTTACCTAGCCTCCCAAAAAACTATTGCCCGTGGAATATTCAGTGGGGCAATGAAAGGCTAATTCTTTACTCTTTAATTGAACCCGCAAGCATTCCGCGAATAAGGCGTTTCTGGGAAATCAAAAACATCACCATGATTGGGAAGGCAATTAGCGCACCAGCCAATGCGATCTCTGGCTTATAGATCGGCACAGAGGTGGCACCAACACCTGGGTTAATCGCGGGGGTTGATGAGAACAAGAAGCCCAGTCCTAGTGGCAAGGTGTAATTCTCGCCCGAATAAAGCATTACGTAAGGCATAAAGTAATTCGCCCAGTTTCCAATAAAAGCAAAGAAAGCTAGTAAGCCAAGCAAGGCGCCTGAAAGTGGGAACGCAATTCTTGTGTAAAGCTGCCAATCGCTGCATCCATCTAAGCGGGCAGATTCATACAATTCAGGCGGGATTGTTGTCGAATAATAAATGTAAGAGAGAAAAGCCCCAAAGGGGTAAAGCGAAGAAATTAAAATTACTGACAACGGATTGTCAATCAAGCTAACTTTGTCCATAAGCACAAAGAGCGGAATTACTAATGCCACTGGTGGAAGTAACATCATAATTAAAGTACTAATTAGAAATGTTTTCTTAAATCGAATTCTAGATGCTGAGATTACAAAGCCAGCCAAAGAAGCAGTAATTGTCGCAATTACAACAATAGCTGCGTTGTAAAGGACTGAATTAATTACCCATCTTCCAATAACACCATTATCAAAAAAAGTTAGATTATTCCAAGCATTTATATAACCTTTGAAACTACCAAATGCTAACGGATTGCGCGAACTTAATTCTGGATCAGTTTTGGATGAGGCAAGTAGCAACCAAGCCATCGGAATAATGCTGATTACAGCAAAAAATATCAACCAAGAGTTGACAAAAAACATGCCAACCCGACTTTCTTGTCGGGTTGCAGATTTCAACTTCTTTGAACTCTTGATCGTGGTGCTCATAGATCCGCCTTATCAGAACTTTTTTTATCTCTAATAGTCTTATCATCAAACATATCTGTTTTAAAAATAACCACTAAGGCGCCAATTAAACTTGGAACCAAAAGAATGATTGAAAGTGCCGAGGCACCACCAAAATCGCCACTCTTAAATGCGAGTTCATAACTAAGTTGATCAAATGACCAAGAACTAGCAATACCAGTGTAGACACCGGTGTTTAAAAGCTGTGGCTCAACAAAGATCTGTAATCCGCCAGCAAAGACAAGCACGGCCATATAAATTATATATTTACGAATGAGCGGGAGTTTGATGCGGAATGCCAGTTGAAAGGCAGAACAACCATCAACTCGGGCTGCTTCGATAATTTCAGTAGAGATACTTTGGAGGGATCCATATTGAATCAAAATCCAGTTTCCAGCCATGGAAAAGAAAGTCATGATTGCAATGAGATAGACAAGGTTTTCTGTCTGCCAAATTTGCCTTGCTGAGTTTATTCCAAAGAAATGCAAAACTGATTTTATGGGGCTAATGGTAGGTTCAAAAATTGCCCACCAGACAAGCACTGCGACCGCACCAGAAATAGATGCTGGAACGATGTAAGCCAAGCGTAAATATTTACTCCACTTATTTGTTTTAACATCTAGCATCAAAGCCATGGCTATAACAATAATAATCATCATCGGAACGAAGTAAGCCATAAATCCAAGCACATTTTTTAACGCTGTAGGAAATCTAAAATCTTGAAGCACAATTTTAAAGGCATCCCACCCGCCATCTGGATTAGCGATGGAAATTTTGGGAACTTCTAACACCGCCATGAACAATGGAAGTATTCCAAAGACAATCAAAAGGAAGATATATGGTGCAAGCATTGTCATCATTAAAAGATTTCGCTGCTTATATCCTCTTGGTTTAGACATCCAGACTCCTTAAAGGTGCATTCAAACGCGCCTTGACTTAAGAAGCGACGGGTTTGAATTTATCAAACCCGTCGCTGTTTACTATTAGTAACTCTTAAGAATTACTTTTTGGTTGTTACCTCATAGCCCAATTGCTGAGCCAAGTTTGAGGTATATGTTGCATATGCATCTAGAGCTTTTTGAATGTCCTTAGACTTCGCCATCTCTGGAGCAAACGCAGCTCCCCATGCACCATCAGCGTCATAACGAACTGGCTTTACGCCGGTCCAGACTTTGCCCGCTTGGGCTGCCATGGCTGCATAAGGACTTGCCTTGTAGTAAGTATCTGCATCAATCTTTGCTTTCCAAAGCTTATTTCCCGGGATGTACGCAGGGAAAGTTGGAGCTCCGGTGCTCTTATCTGGATTGACTACATCAACAACGTTTCTCTTATCGCCCACCATAAAGAGTGCGAAATCGAGAGCTGCACGTGGGAATTTAGCGTGTGGAGAGATTGTATAGATTCCACCACCCCATTCACCGGAGTAATTGACTGTCTCGCCTTCCCACATAGGCATTGGTGCTGCGGTTAAGCGACCTGTTGGGATGTTGAAAGAAGATGCTGGGCGAAGTACAAACTCACCAAACCATGATGGTCCAATGTGAGCAACTAGCTTGCCTTCTTGAGCGATCTTGATGTACTCAGGTGAGAATGCAGAACCTGGGTAGAAAACGCCTTTATCAATCAGCGGTTGTAGTGCTGCTGTAACGCGGGTGCACTTAGGTGATTTTGAATTGATAAGTACCCGAGTTGCGCTTAGCTCATTATTCAATGGACATTGTGATGGCCAGAAATAAGATGAGTAAGCAGCTGCATCGCTAAGAGCTCCCAAGGAATACCCTGGGTGTTTTGCGGCAAGGTCTGCACCAATTGCGAACAATTCGCTCATCTTGGTAGGGACTGTGTAGCCAAACTCAGCAAACAATGCTGTGTCATACCAAAGGACAGATTGCGCCATGTCATTCTTTACGCAGTAATACTTTCCATCTGAACCTTTGCACCAGTCATTGAGTTTGCCGAAGTTTTTGATCTCTTGAGCTTTCAACAGAGTTGAAATCTCGCGGGCATTTCCAATGATTGGGTTACGCAATACAGCTACATCGTTTGGTGGACCAAAAACTACATCTGGCCAACCTTTTTTAACACGGTTAAATAACTGTACTTTTGCTAGCAAATCACCTTGACTGTGAAGTTCGACTTTTACATCTACTTTGCCCTTCATAATCTTGGCATACTCTTTAGCGCCAGGAAGGCGTGGTGAATCCACCCAAATTAAAAGTGATGGATTTGCTGCTTGTGACGGCATGCTGATTAGTGCGCTACTTGCTATTGCAAGTACACCAACGGCGGCTGCTGCCCGCTTTGTTATTCTCAAGGATTCCCCCTATTTTTAATGGCTGAGAAATACATTTTTCTCAGCAATCTTTGGCCTCATCCTAAAGTGAAAAAACGATTTTTCCTATATTTTTCAAATAATTAAAGCCATGGTTTTTCTCCACTTAGGCTCAACTTTGTGACTGTTATCAAACTGTTATCGAATCTTCCTTTTCGGCCTGTCCGAATTGAAACGATTCAATACTTGTAAGGTACTAATCCTAATGCGAAATTATCTAACATTAATAAAACTCCGAAATGTTAGATTACTGATAATCGTTTCTTTTCCGGCTCGTATCTGCCAAGCGATGATCAACTTAACCATCTTCTTCCATGTGCAAAGAGTCACTGGTTCAATCACTTTGGCGGGAGTTGCGAGTGGTTGCTACCAGCTAGCCATCTCTCTCTCATTATTTTACCGCGCACGACTGATAGATAAATTAGGACAACAAAAACCACTGATGTTTTTAGTACCAATTTATTCAGTGATGGTATTTTTTTACAAATACGTAGATTCAACTTTTTTACTTTTAGTGCTACCAATGTTTATGGGTATGGCTTCTCCCCCAATTAATCTTTCAGTTCGTCCATTGTGGAAATTAGCTGCACCGCTCCATATGATCAGAACTGCATACGCCCTGGACTCTGTGGCAATAAACATCACCAATATATTGGGGCCACTACTAGCAACAACTTTGGCTCTTTCATCTAGGCCAGAAACTGCATTAGAACTTTGTGCAGTACTGCAACTAATGAGTGGCTTTGGATTATCACTTATTGCAGTCTCGAAGAGTTGGATTCCCGAAAAAAGAAACAAGGCTGATGGGGCAATTTGGAAAGCTAAAGGTTTACAACTTCTCGCCATTCAAGGTGCTTGTTTTGGATTAGCCACCGGAGCCTTATCAGTTGGAATACCCGCTTACGCTTCACTAGAGGGAGTAGCAAAATGGTCTGCGGTAGTTTTCACTGGAATGGCAATCGCCTCGGTGTTTGGGGCTTTATTTGCTGGAATGATCTCCCGCAAAGCCCTACCAACTACTGCGATGGTTTTAAGTAATGCACTTTGGGCTCTGGTAGCAATCCCGCTCGCATTTACATATCCCGATTGGAGTTTGCTCACTGTTGCTATTTTCTTTGGTTTTTTCGGGGGCGCAATTCGAATCTTTTTCTGGGAACTTATCGAAACCATTCGGCCACCTGGCACTGCAGTTACCTCAGCAGGTTGGTTATGGACAATTGAAGGATCATTTATGGCGATAGGGGCAGCAGCCGGCGGATGGAGTGCCGATCATATTTCGCCACGAGCAACGCTTTTGATGGTAACTATCCCCACCGTTTTAAGTTTATTCACCATCCTTGCCAACAACAGCAAACTTAAATCCCTCTACAAAATTCATCTTGAGCTAGCTAACGAACGCGCCCGCCATTTGTAATTAGAGAAGATCTCTAATTATCTCTGCTTGTAGCCAGTTGGGCACTTTGGATTACTGCCCGAAACCTTCTTAGTCGTTTTTCCTTTTACACAATTAATTATTTTTACTTTTATCATTGTTTTCGTAACTGGTGCCGCTTGCTCACTCGGTGCTGTACTCACTGGTTTATCTGACTGACTCGGTGTTGTACTCACTGGATTATCTTGGACCAATTTCACTTTGATCGTCGGAGCCGAGAAGGTGAAATTCTTAGCACTAAGAGTCATCCAACCATTTTTCTCAGTGACTAATTCGGTAGCGACATTTTGAGTCGAGCCATCACTTGAGAGTACAGAAACACTTGCCCTGATGGGCGCATTTGAAAATCCATATAGACATCTGGCAAAATCTGATCGTATTGCCAAGTCATAAGAACCTTTAAACAAAGTACCATCTGCTTTAAAGTGTAACCCAGCCACCTTATAGCTCAACGATCCATCGGCAAAAGCAGGTGCCCCTGAGGCGTAAATTGGCGCATTAGTTGTTACTAACCCGATCAATTTATCTTTCCCTATTTGCCCTTCACAGTTTTGTTTACTTGTATCAATATTTGATCCGAAATTCCAACGCCAATTATCTTCTGGGTTTGGCTTGATTAATTGCTCCCATGCTTTAAATGTATCAAAATCTCCTACAGACATATCCCCCCATCGACGGCCTGGTGCAGCAAGATAATCTTCAAACTTTCCATCACCACTAAACCATCTTTTCTTCTCTAATTCATATAAATCTGAGTATTTGATTAAATCTTTTTTAGCAACCCATCCCGTTCCGGAAAGTAAATTGACAGAGGTTGCTTCTACCCGTAACTTATTATTATTAGCATCTAGAGAAGTAATGGCTACGTCAACATCTTTCATTCTTCCAAAAAGCCAACCTGTAACTTTGCTATCCATCCGCAAAGTAAGAGCGACTCTGGTATTTGGCAAAAACTGGGCCGGGGCGGCGCAAAATCCCTGTTCAGTTAAGATGCACTCTCGGTAGGGGATATTAAAATCACAGCCATCTCCCGCCATTCGCGAAGAGGTATTCACTTCACCAAAATAACTATCCTTTTCAATCTCGAAAATTTCAAAACCACAGTACTTGCCTTTTTTCATATTGACCGGAATGACTGTTGCGTTAAAGCTCCATGGCTCAAATTTTTGAGAAGATGCGGCTATTTTTTTATCTAATTTGTAGCCTTGGGTGACGATTACCGCATAAGAAAGCGCATTGCCTTGGTGCGAAAGCGAAGGAGCGTTCCAGATACTTGCCGAACCTCCTGCAGGCAATCCTAATTTCGCATCTGCCGGTGTCTTATTTGTCTTTAACTCATGATCAAGCACAGCTTTTTCAAGTGGCTTGCCTTCGGCGCCAACTTCCAATCCTTCAACACAAATACGATCTGCATCGGAGTAACAGGGAGGAATTATTAAATCGGCCTTGATGATGTGGACATTTGCACAATGTGGATCTGTTGCAGATGCACATAATGGATGATCGCCTTGCCCTTGCTTGCCTGCCGCTACCGGTATAGATCCGCGCAAAGCAGATAGTGAGAAGTCAGGAGTTGGATAGGACTCTGAAAAACCACTTCCAATTGATGGTACCTCCGCAGCAGCTCTTGCTATTTTATCCCCAAATGCCGCGTCCACAGATGGTTTCGTCGGGGAGACATCAGCCTGGCTCGCACTTGGCATAAACGCGAAGAAAATAGCGGCGGCCATCAAAGTAGCCCTGAGAGTTAATCCACTTCTCATACGACCGAGCATATTGGCTAAAGGAGAGATTTTAACTTTTCGCAGGGAAACCCCCACGTATTCCTTACTCTTTTCAAAACATCTCACACTCAGGGGCTTAGAGAGTGATTTAATCGGCTCCGCCAGTTACCGTTGACGAATGGAAAATCAACTTAATCCGGACAATCTGCCGAATAATCTGCCTAACCTGCCAACACGTCGTCGTTTTATCACCATCACAAGTGGTTTTATCGGCTCACTAATTTTAGGTGATCGAGCACTAGGCGCCACTAAGCCAGTAGCTAAAAAACCGGTAGTTAAGAAACCCGTTGTAAAAAAACCAGTAGTTAAAAAACCTGTAGCTAAAGCAACAAGTACTCCAGCACCTTCAGCTAGTCCCTCTGCATCACCATCCGCATCTGCATCTCCAACTCCGCCGCCAAACACTGCACCTGATGCCCCAGTAATTGGTAAAGCAAGTGCAACCGGTGCAACCGGTGCGACAATTGCATTCACTGCTCCAGCAAAAAATGGTGGAGCGCCAATTACCTCTTTCATAGCAACATCAAATCCTGGTGGAATTAAAGTGACACTTCCGCAATCTGATTCGGGAACCTTTACATTTGCTGGGCTTACAGGTGGAACTGCATACACATTCACTGTTGTTGCAGTAAATAGTGTAGGCACATCCTCGGCATCTGCCGCGTCAAATGAAATAAAAACATTGGATGTTGTACCTGCAAGCGCGATTGCAATTAAGAAATCTGGTGTTGCACTAACACTTGCCGATATTGAAGTTGGTAAAACAATCTCCGCGACAAATTCGGCCACGAATACAAATCTTTTTGTTGCGCGACTTGGAGAAGATTTATTTAAGGGGTATCCAACGAGTTGTACTCACCAAGGTGGACCTCTTGCTATCCAAGGCAAAACATTGGATTGCCCATGGCATGGATCAAAATTTGATGCTCAAAGTGGTGCAGTTACCACTGGTCCAGCCGGAAGCCCACTCACTCCTATAAAAGTAGCAGCGCTAAATGGGGCTTTATATATAATCTAGTTTTCTCTCCTTCTTAGAATGAGGCAATTAGATGAGCATCACGCCAACTGGTAAAAAGGTCGCTGTCGCTGGCTTAACTTTTGAAACCAATAGTTTTTCCCCTGACCTAACTCATCTAGATACATTCCAAAGATTTGCCATGGTTGAAGGTGTTGATCTTTTTACTGCCGGGCTAGGCAAAGATGAAATTGCCGGTGCAATGGAAGTTGCAGCGCAAATGGGAATCGAGTTAATTCCAACTACAACAGCCGATGGTGGATGTGGTCCGACTGTAAGTGATGTGGCTTATGCATTCTTAAAAGAGCGTTTTGTAACTGGTCTTGCCAAAGTTATCAGTCAAGTAGATGGCGTCTACCTGCGTTTGCACGGAGCGATGACCACCGAGAGTTGCGAAGATGTTGAAGGCGATTTAATTGCCGCAGTTCGAGAGATGACCACTCCAGATTTTCCAATCGCCGTTAGCTGTGACCTGCATGCGCACTTCACGGCAAAAATGGCGCAAGGAACAAATCTGATTGCGGGATATCAGACTTGCCCACACATAGATTTTTTCAATACTGGAAAGCGGGCGATGCGCTTACTTGGTTTGGCAGTAACCAGCCAAGCAAAACCAAAGTTAAGTTTTCGGAAATTAAAAATGATTTCACCCGCTGAAGGTATAGACACAACAATCTGGCCTTTAAAAGAAGTCAAAGCGCGGATACATGAGATTGAGAAACTTCCTGGAGTTTTAGATGCCACGATTTTTTGTACTCAACCTTGGCTCGATGTCAGCGAATTAGGTTGGTCAGCTTTGGTAGTTACCGATGAAAATTCCGAAAGTTCACCTGACCTCGGCCAGCAATATGCTGATGAGATTGCAAACTCACTTTGGAATTACCGAGATAAATTTCTTTTTACAAAAGTTGATATAGCTGATGCTGTGAAAACTATAAATGCAAGCACTCCTGATCAACGTCCTTTCATCTTCGCGGATGGAAGCGACAGCACCTCTGGCGGTAGCACCGGAGATAGCTCATTTATTTTGGCGGCATTAATATCTAATCCCATTCACGGACAAGTGTTGATGTCCATAACCGATGAACCAGCCGCTATCGCTTGCGCAGAAGCTGGAGTCGGTGCCACGGTCACCCTTAATTTAGGCGGAACAAGAGCAACTAAATTCTTTAAGCCATTGCAAGTTACTGGAAAAGTCATAAAAATTACTAATGGGTCTTATCAATCCAAATACCCTTCTAAAATTTTTAATGTAGGTACGACGGCTCTTCTAAATATTGGTGAGATTGAGATTGTGATTACCTCAAACCCAGCCTTTATGTTGGATTATCAACTTTATGATCACATGGGATTAGATGTAACAAAAGCAAAAGCAGTTCAGGCAAAATCCGCTGGTGGATATCGCGCATATTACGAACCGATCGCTTTTGCCTGTATCGATGTTAACGCCCCAGGGCCTTCTGACAATCGATTAAGTGAACTTCCATTCACCAGGCCGAAAAGACCACTATGGCCACTCGATCTAAATATTCCTGATCGAAATTATCAATACTAAAAATTAATACATCACCCAGCCGCCATCAACATTGATGACTTGTCCAGTGATAAATGCAGCATCTTCACTTGCAAGGAAAACAAATGCTCCAGCAAGATCTGTGGGAAAACCGCGACGTTTCAATGATTGCAATGGCAAAACTAAATCATCAACTGGTTTGGGGTCGGGAGCCAATGAGACCTCATGTTCAGTGCGGATTGCGCCGGGCATTACAGAGTTGATTCTTACTCCATCTGCACCAATTTCACGTGCGAGTGAACGGGTTAAACCAATTATCGCTGCCTTAGATGCCGAGTAATGAATCTGTCCTGGCTGACCGGTTTCGGTCATGACTGAAGTCACAGTAATAATATTTCCTTGATGTTTTTTTAAATCATCATATGCAGCATTAATCAAGAGCCAGGTTGCTCTAACATTTACCGCTTGAGTTAAATCCCAATCAGCCACTGTAATTTCGCGCCATGGTTTCAATTGCATCGCTGCGGCATTAGCCACAATGGTGGTGATTTTCCCAAATTTTTGTTGCGTCGCTTTTACTAAAGCTGCAGGAACTTCGGGGTCAGATAAGTCTCCTGCTAAGGCGATTACGTCACCCTTAAATTGCGAAACTAAATCTTCTGCTTCTTTTCTGCGCTCCGGAATGTCTAAATAATTAATAGCGACTTTTGCACCTTCGGCCACAAATGCTCGAACTACCGCTGCGCCAATCCCTCTGCTTCCACCAGTTATTAAAGCAACATGCCCACTCAGTCGTTGTGAACTCATAAATTAAAGCACCGGAAGGTCGGCCGCAGATTTGTAGGCCATTCCAACCAGTGCCACAACATCACCAGGAGTCACTCTTGGGTATCCTCTTTCAACACCTAGGACTCCATCCTGTTTAGCAATTACCGGAACAGCAGGAACTTCTGGGTTATCCATATTGTGAACTAATCCCAAAACTTCACCTTTTTTAATTGCTCCCCCCAATGGGAAAAGATTTTCATACAAACCAAAATCATTTACTGAGTGATATGCACTTTCGGAGCGCATATCCAAAATAAATGCAGGAGGCAATCCTTGCTCTTCTCGAGTTTTTGGTGCGCCATTTAGAATTCCTAAAGAGCGCAGCGCATTATCTAATCCATCTTTGGCAACTTTTACGCTGGTGTGATTTGCCAGCGCTCCCCCACCAAGTTCGGTCGTAAAAACCTCTTTGCCTTGTCGTTCTGCTTCACCTGGCAATAGTGATGCCGGGTTAGTGGATGGTTGTTCTGGAAGAATCATGCTGTAACTGGCGTTCCAGGTGAGCATGCTCTTCAACATCTTGGCTCTTTGTTTTTCATCCTTTGCCCAAACCATAGTTGAGCATGGGATGAAAACATGTCCGCGACCACCACTATGGATATCCATTACTGCATCAACTTTTGGAAATAGTTCGTGAGTTAAATAATAGGCAAGTTTTGAACTTACTGGACCATCTTCACTGCCTGGGAATATCCGATTGAAATTAACACCATCTGGCCAATGTCTAGTTCCGCCACGAGAGGCCTCTTGGGATAAACAAGGAATAATAATTACCTGGCCTTTGATTTGTTCAGGTTTTAAATCGCGCGAAAGAGTTGTCGCAGCAATCTGGCCTTCATACTCATCACCATGATTACCCGCAAGGACTAGTGCTCTTGGTCCAGCTCCATTTTTAATTGAGATAATTGGGACGTTATATGTGGTCCATCCGCTGTTGTTGGTTGAATCACCGACTTTAAGATATCCGGCTTGAATGCCATCTTTTGTTAGGTCAAATGTGCAATTTACAGTTCCACTCATGTCAGAACTATAAAGAATATTCACCCAAAACGATAGGTATTACAGATAGAATTTCCAAATAATGTCACGCTATTTAGAACTACTGAAATTGCCCGACGCTAGGGCTTTACTAATCACCTCATTTCCCGCTCGTATCGCTTATGGAATGTTGGGGTTAGCTGTTTTTTTTAAAGTTGAACGCGAGACAGGCTCTGTGGCAGCAGCAGGATTGGCGATCGGTGCTTTTGCACTAAGTCAATCAGTCACCGCTGGAATTCGTGGAACTGTGATTGACCGATTCGGACAGAAATGGCCACTTCGAATTCTTGCTCCAACTTACTGTGTGATGGTTTTATACTTCAACACATTAACTGAAAGAAATTCCTTACTCATATTTGCATTGGCAATGGGATTGTCATCTCCTCCTATAAATTTATCGGTTCGTCCACTATGGAAAATCGCCGTCAAGCCAGAGCAGTTACGAACGGCTTATGCGCTAGACACCTCAATAATGAATATCGCTAATGTCTTCGGGCCAATAATTGCGACAACACTCTCATTATCGCTCTGGCCAGGGTTTGCATTAAATAGTGTCGGAATTTTAATTTTAATTGGTGGTGTATCACTTTCATTTACCAGGATTGCTCGCGAATCAATCCCAGAGCCGCGAGAAGTCGGGGGCATACCGCTTTGGAAAAACAAGGGAATGCAACTTCTGATGATTGAAGGAATTTTTATCGGTTTTGGATGGGGAGCATTTGATGTTGGCGTACCGGCTTTTGCAACTCTAGAAAAAATTCCAGGCTGGACTGGACCAATACTTGGCGCCATGGGAGTTGCTGCAGTCTTTGGTGGTTTGTACGCAGGAATGATTTCAAAACGAACATCAGCATTAAAAGGTTTAATTATAAATTATGTGCTCTGGATGATTTTCACGGCACCACTTGCCTTTACTTACCCCGGTTGGAGCATGTTAATTGTTGGAGTATTCCTCGGGGCTTGTGGCGGTGCATTGCAAGTTTTCTATTGGGAAGTTTTAGAAGCTGTACGTCCACAAGGCATGGCGGTGGCTGCTCTCGGTTGGCTCTGGACAGTTGAGGGAGCTTTTATGGCATTAGGTGCTGCAGTTGGAGGTGTAGTTGCCAGTGAGTTCTCACCACGAGCCACATTGGCGATCACTTCAATATCTATTGCTATCGGATGCGCAATCATCTTCATTGGCAAGAGCGCTTTAAAAGCAGCAGATCGAATTCCAACTGCCGAGGAAGATCTTTTGGCCATGAAAAATATCGGACATATGGAACAGATTGCACCCAATAACTCCTGACTAACTCCTAAATTTAATTTCTTTCAAAAATAGTAAATTCTCCACATAAATTAAATCCAACTTTTTCATAAGATCTTTTGGCGGCAATATTGTCAGCCCGAACTGCTAATCCAAGGCGCGCAAATCCTAATTCATTCGCTTTAGCCACCATCTCGGTCACTAATTTTGTGGCGTGCCCTTTACCGCGTTCATTTATAGCGGTGCCAACCGAAGAAAGAACTTTTTGGCCGGTCTCCCACATTGTTACTGCTCCTACAGCAATCAAATCTCCATCTGCATTACGTTTACCGGCCCAAAAAACTACTTCAGGGTTTGCCGGCCACACTGAGGAATTTGGTGCATTTGCTGTTAAAAAATCTGAAATCTCTTCGTCTTCATAAACATCAAAATTTACCAAAGTTCCTTTAAATTGCTCAGTTTCAATTGAATAAATGTCTAGTTCAAGCAGAGGAGTTGAATCTGTTAAATCACTTGTTTCAACTTTACGCTCCACCATATATCTTTCCCAATCTGGATCAATAGGTGGATTTATACCAAGTCCCAGACCAAAAAGTTTTTCATCTTTTCTAGTTAGCGAAACCGAATTTGAATTTCTCACCGCTTTTATAAAACCAACTTCTGGAATTATCATCTGGGCTTGATTAGGATCTCCGGCAATTTCAATCGCCCATTTTTGCGCGAGCGCATAATCGGTACTTTCGATCAACTTTTCCATTTTGCTAATTACTTTTTCTTAAAACCAGCAGGGCATTTAGGATTTGTACCACTAATTTTCCTGATGATTTTTCCTTTTAAACAGCTAATTGATTTCGTGGCAATTTTCTTAACTTCTACAGGTGCGGCAGCTTTAGTAGTGGTTGCCACAGCTTCTTCTTTAGGTGCTTGTTTTTCTGGAGCTGTTGGACTCTCTTCTTTGACGGCAACTTTTGCAGGATCGGCAGCACCGCCTTGAGCTAATTTAATTTTTAAAGTAGGCGAAGAAAAAGTAAAACCATATGCACCAAGACGAATCCATTGTCCATCATCTTTAAACAAGGTTGATTGAACTCGAGAACCTGCCTCTGTCGAAACAATACTTACCGTTGCAGAAACTGGAACTTTCGCACCGAATCCATAGAGACAGCGAGCAATTGCTCCATCCATCACCAAGTCATACTTTCCAATGAAATCACTTCCATCTGGATTGCTGTGCACTCCAGCAACTTTATAATTTAAATATCCATCCTCAAATTTTGGTGGCCCAGATTCATAGGTAAGCGCGTTAGTTGTAACCATGCCAATCAAAGCTGTTGTGGAGTTTGCACCGGCAATTGCGCCAAGTATCGATGAAGCTTGTGGCAGACATTTAGCAGCAGAACTGCCTAAACCTGTTGAATCCGACGTACTGCCAAATCCGGCAAATCCAGCAAAACCCGAACTCATAACTTCAGCCGGATTAATAGATCTAAATGACCAAGTATCCGTTAACGATGTTGCCTTATTTGCAAAGAACTTTTCAAAACCTAAAAAGTTTCTTAAAGCTCCGTCTGAAGATGCAGTTGTCATCATGCTAATTTCCCCGGGTGGTAGATACCCTGATGGATCTCTAAAGTTATTGGAAATTTCAGGCGAGACTTCAGTTGATGAAATTAATGCGCTGGCAGATGGAGTCAATACTGGTGCAGCCTCCACAGTTAATCGATTTTGAGTCTGGGTAATCGCAGTAATGTCGACCGTTGGTTCAGTTAAGCGACCATGCAGCCAAGAGGTTAAATAATTTCCTAAATGAATGGTCAATTTTACTTTTGCATCTTTTGGAAATGCGACTTCAACCCCACATGTGCCGTTCTCAGTCCAAACACATTTTGAATCACCTTGATTTCCACTTACTGTAGGTACACCAAGTGGATTGACCCATTCGTACATCGCGATATCGCGCATAGAAGTTGTTCCGCTCGCATAAGGAACCACTGTTGCTGAGAATGCTTTTGGTTTCAACCCAATAATTGGAATCTTTTGAAAATCGACTTTAACTTTAACGGAATACTTTGAAACTTCTCCTGCTACAGCTAAAGCTGGCACTTCAAACAATGACCAATTAGATCCGGCAGGTAATTCTTGATTAACATTTGCGGCAAACGATTGGGTGCCAATTGTTTTAACAAATACCGCCTTACTTTGCGGCACTTTTGATGTTGTTATCGACAGTGCTTCGACACAATTTGCTTCAGTTGCGCCCTTACACACTGGAAGAATTACGTAAGCCGTCAGCGAATTACTGCACTTTGGGTCATCCCAACCAGTACATAAAGATTCTGAACCGTTATTGCCCTGCCCGGTAGTTATATAAGAAAGATTATCTTGTGGAATTCCACCAAAATGATCAGCTAGATTTACATTAAAAGCGGTTGTAGCAGAAGCCGGGGCCAAGAAGTTGCCAGTCACAAGAAAAGCAATCAGGGCGAGGATTGATAGTTGCTTACGCATTTGCAAATTCTAGGCGGGTAAAGTGATCTCGAGCAGCAATCCACCTAGTTTGCTGACACCGAGTTCAATAGATCCCCCATGTTCGCTGATGATCCCGGACATAATGCTCATTCCCAAACCTGACCCACCAGTGTCGCGGGATCGGGATTTATCAAACCGTTGAAAATGTTGTCTTCCTTCAACATAAGCTCTAGTGGGCAGCCCAGGTCCCCCGTCCTCAATTGCTAAATCAATTTTCCCATTGGTTGAAGTTAGTGATATTTGCACTGGAGCATCAGATGGGGTGTGTCTGCGAATATTTCCAAAAGCATTTGCCAACATTTGTTGTAGATGTAAGCGTGATCCATTTAAGTAAATCTCACCACTAATCATGGACTCTATTTTTCGCATTGAATCTAATGCCTTTAAATCATTAACTTGCGTAAGCACAAGCTCTGAAAGATTAACCTCTTCGTTAAATTCTGGAGTTTTTTGTCCTAATTCTGCCAGCAACAGTAAATCACGAATCAGGATCTCCATCCGCTCAATTTCGGAGGAAAGACGTGAATAAGCGCGGGCGCTTTGCTCAGGATCAACCAATTGCGCCTTACTCAACAATTCAACATAACCCTTAATTACTGTTAAAGGAGTACGTAATTCATGGGAAGCATCACCTAAAAATTCTTGCATCCGAGAGGCAGATTCTTTCTCAATACTTACCGCATTCTGCAATGAAGTAACCATTTTATTTAAAGCCAAACTTAGCCGATCAACCTCTGAATCACCCGATGAGGGTTGAATTTCTACTAAAGAATCCCCCTCAGAAATTTTTGTTGCTGAATCTACGAGCACTTCAATTTTAGAGATATCTCGGCGAATAAAAAATAAAATTAATAGGACTCCAAGAATTACTGCTACTAGTATAAATCCAAATAATGTTTGAATATTCTTTGAACGCATAGCTTGTACATCACCTAGAGATGTAGCAATAATTATATATTCGCGATCAGGAAGTTGAAATGTTCGAATTCGATACGGAGTTTCACCGCTTATTTCAATTCCACGAGCTTTTGCTTGGTCTAACTCAGCGGGTGAAGGAAGCTTTTCAAATGTACCAACTGGCTCGGTAAGTAATGTTAATTCGCCACCAGCTGGCAACAATGCAACCGCAAGCGGTATCGATAACTCTTGAGAATAATAAAAGGCTTCGCCCAATGGATTCTCACTATTTAAAATCTGAGATAGCAAACTTTCCATAATGCTATCCAGTTTGGAAATCTCGGACCGCTCCGCAGTAAGAATAGAAGCTGCACCAATAGAAAGTGAAACCAAAATCGTAATTGATGCAGTTGCTAATGAAAGCCTTGATCGTAATTTCACTAATTATTACCTTTGATCATTTAGGCTCGACTAATTGAAATCCGACTCCTCGTACAGTGCGGATAAATTCAAGATCCTCAAGATTTAATTTTTTCCGCAAATAAGATATATATGTATCAACAACCGTACTTTCGGAATCAAAATCAATCTCCCAGACTGCACTTAACAAGGTGGTTTTACTTAAAACTTTCCCTTTATGCTCCATCATGTATTGCAACAATCTATATTCGGTTGGAGAAAGTTCAATCACTGCGTCATCCAAAGTTACCAAGTGCAACTCATCATTTAATTGAATTGGGCCACAGCGCAAAATTGGCGAAGAAGAACTCTTGGGCGTAGATCGGCGCAAAATTGCGGCTACCCGTAAAAGTAATTCTTCAAGGCTAAAAGGTTTAGTTACATAATCATCTGCGCCCAATCGCAATCCGCGGGCGATATCGGTCTTATCTCCACGTGCGCTAAGCATCAGCGCCGGGGTCATATCCCCCGTGGAACGCAGCCGCTCGAGCAGTTCAAAGCCATCCATTAGCGGCATATTTATGTCGATGAGTAAGAGATTGGCCGGGCGCTTTCGCAAGGCGGTGAGGGCGGCCATCCCATCACTCGCCTCAAAAGTTTCATATCCTCCCAGGCGCAAGGCATCGCCCAGCAAGTCACGAACTCCTGCCTCGTCATCTACCACCAAAATCACTGGCGTATCTGTCTTAGCTAACGCTGTTGTGCCTGACATCTGGACCCCCTCGATTGGGTTATCTATCAGGTGAGGCTACTAGTAGCCCTGATCCAATTGCACCCCCCAGATAGGGGATTCCCCCTAATCCCATAAAGCGCGAACCATTTTCACAGAACCCTCACAAAATCGAAGGGGATGCTTAGACCATAACTTCGGTACCGTTATCGAAGTAGGAATTGCGCCAGATTTAGGAGTGAATAATGGTAAAAAATACGCGGGCCGCTTTCAAGCTCTCGTTAGCCTTACTGATTTCTGGTTCCCTCTTAATTCCATCTGCAACATCGGTACAGGCAGCAGAAACTCCCGCTCCAACTCCCTCAGCTCCCTCAGCTCCCTCAGCTCCCTCACCATCCGCAACCGGCACTTATGAAGAACAACTTGCTGCTTACAAAGTTGCTTTTGATGCTTACAAAATTGTTTTAGATAAATATAAGCAAGATCGGCGCAGCGCAGAAGCAATTTACAAAGTAGCTCTTGGTAAATATGAATTAGATGTAATTGCATTTGAAGAAAAGCATGAAGTTGAACTAGTCGCGATTAATGATGCTTTTAAAGCTGCGATTGATAAAGCGCGATCTGATCAACGAAATTCTCAAAGTAGCGCAACTACACCTGAAGCAAGAAATGCTTTGCGAACAGCTATGAGTGCGGCAGTAATGGCAGCAACAAAAACCCGAAAAAATGCAGTCGATGCACTTGGTGATATTCCAGTTAAACCTGAGCGCCCGGTATTTGCACCACCTCCAGTCGAGCCACGCAAGCCCATGCAAAATCCAAAAGGAAACAAGAATCAAAAGAATCCACCAATACAGCCAATGCAACCAAACAAGCCTGGTGGACAGAACAATCAGCAACCCGATCCAAATGTCCAAAGCAAAGTAAACAAGCCGGCGAAAAATCAAAATGCTTCTGGTAACGCAGAGATTTTTGAAAGTGATTTTTCAGCTTAAATTAAATTTATTTCTGCGAGTTAAAACCCCGAGTCGACCCCTCGGGGTTTTTAATTCTTATTCTTTTTGGACTGCTTCAATCAATGCCTGGATATATCCATTTGCAAATGCCCGCCCACGATGTCCCCATTCGGTATCCCCGTGAGTGTGTGGAACATGGTCATCCATAAAGAAGCCATCAAAGTTGTGCTTATGATAGATCTTCATAGCTTTATACATATCTACATGTCCGGTGTTGATGAACTCTTCTTTGAAAACCGGAACTGGACCGGAAACATTTCGGAAGTGCACGTAGAGAATTTTCTTACGAGAGACAAAGTATTCAATCATCTCGTAGATATCATCTTTCATCTCTGAAAAACTTCCTTGGCAAAATTCAATTGCATTGCTGTCACTCGGA
>WLKK01000014.1 GCA_009701305.1 Actinomycetota bacterium
TACAACTTCACCGCGTGCACGACCAGCTGCAACTAATTGCGCAAATGTTGCTTGACCTTCAGGTAAGTAATATCCAATTGGTTTTGCATTTAGATAAACACCACCAGGTCCAAATAGTTGGCCGAAGATTTGAGAAAGATGTGGTGATTGCGAAAGTTGAGTCATCATCAAACTTGCAAGGCGATCACTCACTACTAAATCTTCAACTGCAACAACTCGAGCAAGCTCTACGTTATTGCTATCAAGAATTTCAGCGATGATGCGAGCACGTCCTGCACCGAATGCGCCGGATTGCTTGAGTGAATGAACCGATAGAAGTGAGAGTAATGAAGCAGCATCAGCTTCAGAGGATGATGTCTTTCCGCGGTAACCAAAAATAATTACTTGATCAAATTGGGTACCGGGAAGTGCTTCAGCGATGTCGTTGTATCCACCATCACTTGGTTTAGTAACAACTTGCATGTTTTCTGAGCCAAGATCTTTCAAATCATCTGCAGTAACTTTTGATGTCTGCGCAAGAATTAAAGTTGCAGAACCAGCAGTAGCAAAATCACTAATTTCTTTTAGGACTTCGCGGCCCATTGGGTTCCAACCAAGAACCAAGGTTTGAATTGGTGGAAGTTTTGGTGCAGCACCAACTGCAATTTTTGCAGTTACTGAATCAAATTCCGGATGAGGAGCGCTCCAAACAATTCGGTCATCATCTTCGGCAATCACAATTACAAAATCATCATTGCTTATGACTGTGTTCATCGGTGGTGCAAGCATCACAGTTCCATCAGCACGACGAATACCAATTAGTGATGCACCTGAATAACCTAGCAGCGCTTCGCCAAACATGTGACCGGCTGAAAGCCCTGCAGGAGAGTAATAAATCTCATTTCCTTCAAAATCAAGAAGATCTAAATAGATTGCTGCAAGACCTGGTTGACGACATGCGTGCGCAGTTACTTGTGCAATTAATTGTTGAGTTTGCACAGTGACAACACGTCCTGCAGTTGAACGCATTAGCGCATCAGAAGCTGAGAGATCATTGATGTCAGCAACAACTACAGTTTTTGCATCAACTGGAAGATTTGCAAGTACTGCAAGAACGCCGGTAACCGCACTTGGTACGCCACCTTTTGCGCTTGCTAAAACAATAACACTTCTTGCTGCAGCAATATTCATGTCAGATAAAATCTTAGGATTTGAAGGATCAAGAGAACGCGTAACAATTTTTGTATGTTTCAATTTTCCAACGCGAGACTCAAGTTCTTCATTCATTGTGTCAATAGGGACTGGGGCAACAATGATTGCAACACCTGGGTTGTTTTCATTTGCAACATCTAGTTGCTGCAAAATTGAGTAAACCTGAGGTCCCCAACCAAGAATCATGATGTGATCTTTTTCAACAACAGGACCTTTACCTTTACGAAGGTCGGCAATTTTCTTGCTTGTGCTTGCAGTGATAAATGCGAACATCGCACCACCAGTTAGCAAGCTTGCAATTGTTAAACCAAGTCCGAAGACTCGGCCTTCCCACATGTTGCTTGGGAATTGACCTTTACCAAGAACGCCCCATAAGGCAACGAATGCTGTGTCAGCTAGTGGTTTTTTACCAGCACCTTCAATTCCATCTGGGTCAAAATTTAAATAAATAGTAAATGGAATGCTGAGAACGGCAGAGCCAAGGAAGAGCCATCCAATTAATGCGAAAGGTCCGCGTTGCAAAGTGTTGTAAAACTTGTAACGCAACTTATTTAGTACGCCAGCTTTTTTGGCTGTTTCATTTGTTGATCCAGCAGAAGATGAACCGTATGAGCGCGATGGATTAGTAGGTGTAGTCATGGTTGTAAGGCTAACAAAGGGCAGTACTTAGCGGTAGATACCCGATTTTGCTGATTTATTGCTCGATTCGGATGTTGCGGTCCAGAAGGGCCACAGTTAGCCTTTCTGGCATTCCAGAGACTTAGGAGAATGGCAATGGCAGATCTGCAGAGCCCCACAGCGACACCGGATTTTTTTGCTGACCCGGTGGTCAAATTGGCCTTCGGCATGTCGGCAACTGGCCTTGAGTTAAATGAAATCCCGAGTGATACCAAGATCGGCTTTTCAGATAATGGGGCAATTCGGGCAAATTACCCAGATGGGTCAACTCGCGAATTTATCGCCAATGACTCTGGCGGGGGCGAAATGATCACCACCTTTAGCGATGGAACCCAGATCGAAAGTGTTTTATCTTTTGAAGATGGCGTAATTTCAGTTTCTTCGGTCTCTTCCACGGGCGAGCAAACGGTGTTGACCATCGATGAAAATGGAGTCAATTTCCAGAGCATTAGCCCAGATGGAACTATCTCTAATGAAATCCCAGCAGATTTTGAGGCGCTAGTCGCATCCTGGGTAACCGCTACGGAAGATTTGGCATCGGCAATCAGCACCGATGATTCTTTTAGCGAAGAATCTATTGATGACACTGATTCATCTGGCTCAACAGGTAGCGTAAGTGATTTTTATCAACCTGGAAATATTAATGGCCAAGGAGCGCAACTTTGGCAAGCTGGAATATTTGCTAATTCACTCGACGATTCACCAGAAGCTCAAGGGTTCCCAGCGGTTGAATTTGCAACTGAAGAGTTTGGAGAGTTTGAAGAGTTCGAAGAAGATATCGATACCGACTCAGGTGCTACACCTTAAATATTTACAATACTTATTATTTGAGTAGATATCCCGCTCTGATGGTTAGATAGTGCCATGAAGAGTAAGCGCCAACTTCCAAGTCCGCGTTTTGTGCTTCCGCTTATTAATTGGGGATTTCCAACTTTGCGTAGACATAAAGCGCGGATGTCAAAAGTTGTCACGGTAAGGGATCTGCAAAAGATTGCGCGAACCCGGGTCCCTAAGGCGGTTTATGACTATGTTGAAGGTGGCGCTCACGAAGAAATTTCATTAGCAAGAACTGCTAATGCGTTTTTGCGAGTTGAGTTGCAACCAAATGTTTTGCGCGATATTTCAAATGTAGACACAAGTATTGAAATTTTCGGAAGAAAAACTGCGATGCCAGTTATTTTCGCTCCAACTGGTTACACACGGATGATGCATCACACCGGTGAACCTGCTGTAGCTGAAGTAGCTGAGAAAAATAATCTTGTTTACTGCCTGTCGACTATGGGCACAACAGCACCAGATGATTTGGCCGCCGCAGTTCCAGGCGCTCGCCGCTGGTACCAATTTTATTTAATGAAAGATCGTCAAGCCAGTCTTGGTTTTATTCAACGTGCAAAAGACACTGGTTTTGAAGTTTTGATGTTGACAGTTGATACCCCTGTATCTGGTGTCCGCGCTCGCGACATTCGCAATGGCTTAACAGTCCCCCCAAAAATCGGTTTAAAAACATTTTTAGATATGACAACTAAACCAAACTGGTGGATGAATTTATTAACCACAGCACCACTTGAGTTCGCGGCATTTCGGGGTTATAAAGAACCTTTAGCCCAATTAGCAGCAAAGATTTATGACCCATCTCTTAATTTCGAAGATATAAGTTGGCTGCGCACTGTTTGGGATGGCCCAATAATTATTAAAGGAGTGCAATCTGTTTCAGATGCCGAAAAGTTAGCGGATATCGGCGTCCAAGGAATTGTGCTTTCAAATCATGGTGGGCGTCAATTAGATAAAGGCCCAGTGATGATTGAACTGTTGCCAAAAGTCGCCGAGAAAGTTGGTGGAAGGCTAGATATTTACGTAGATGGCGGTTTTATGACCGGCCAAGATGTAGTTGCCGCGATTGCATTTGGTGCTAAAGCCGTATTGATTGGCCGGGCTTACTTGTACGGAATTATGGCTGATGGTCAAAACGGTGTAGAAAAGGTTGTCGAAATTTTGCAAGCTGAAATATCTAACACGATGGCACTTATGGGAATATCAAAGATAAGTGAGATCAATTCTTCCCATGCAAAATTACGAAGTAATTAAAAACCTTCATTTGCTTTGATTAAATCTTCTGGAAAATCAACTTCGACAGCAAATAAATCAGAGATATCTACAGGAATAAAAGTCACTTTATCTTTTTCAATAGCAACTTCGATACCACGCTCAAAATAATCTCCGTCATCCACTTCATTTAAGCGCTTTATCAGTGCATCTTTATCTTTTGCGGAAACAAAATTAATTCCAACTGCTTCGCCTAATGCATTTTGCACCTTCTTAGATAAATCTAAAATATGTCCAGCGGCATCAACGGTGTACTTAACTTCCTCTTCCGCAGTTTTAGAAGTATTTACACAGATAAAGGATTGATCTTTCTCGATAAAAGGCTTAACTCTTTCCAGAACTTTAGGATCAAAAACTACATCGCCATTCATCCAAAGGACTCCACCGTCTTGGCTTGCTACTAAAGCTCGCCAAAGACTTTTGCTGGTGTTGGTTTGATCGTAAAGTTCGTTGTAAATATATGTTGCACGAGGATGTGCTTCCATAATCATTTCTAATTTAAATCCGACAACAACTCCAATTCGAGAATCCGTACCAAAAGTTTTGGTGATGTTTTCCATTTGCTGTTGCATAATCGTTCGACCATCTTTTAATGGAGTAAGTGGTTTCGGCCATGGTTTTCCAAGGCGGGTTCCCATTCCAGCGGCAAGAATTATTACTTGGCGGATCACTTTTCTCCTTAAATAGATCTTCGCGTACGTGTTAATGCATTTAGAGCAATTTCATGTTCGTTTATCGAATTCAAAATTGCGGCGAAGTAAGTTTTTGAACTCTCACCAGCTGCTATTCCGCCGAAATAATACCGACAAACCTCTGCTCGTTTTGCGGACAATTCATCTTTTTGCAAAGTTATTTCTAGTTCTGTAGAAAGGTTATTAACGCTATTTAGGTCAATTATTGTCGCAGCAGAAGCAACTGGCGACTCAGACTCAAGGGAGGCCGAATCTGTGCGCCGATCTGACAGAAAGATTGCTCCATTTGGTTTTAAATAAAGATAATCAAGAGTGACGCTAGATATGTCACTAATTAATATATCTGTGCCAAGAAGGACCTCAATAACATCGCCTTCGAGCAATAGTTGGTGAGGTGCTTTACTTAATTTTGAAATTATATATTTGTGCGCAGCAACTACTTCTGGATCTTTAGAAGTGAGAATTCTTGGGTGAGGCTTATAAATAGTGCGGCAATTTTTCTGGCTCAAAGCCGCATCGATAATTTTTTTGCCATACAAATCCATTGAAGTGTAATTATTTGCTTCATCCTCACCTTCCCAGGTGGGGGCATAAGTAATGGTTTTTAACTTTGGCTCTGCTGGAATTGGCGTTTGACCTAAATCTAATTGCGGCCGACCAACTGTTATTAATTTGTTTTGATCAATCCAGGCAACTGCTTTCAGATATCTATCTTTAGCCGCAGGCCCGGCAACAAACACTCGGTCATATGCTTTTGCTTGATTACTAACCATCGATATTTTATCGCTCTCGCCATGGTTCACGTGAATATGCACAGCGGCTTGATAAGAGAGAGTTTGAAAATTTTGATACGAATTGTTGACATAAATTATTGCTTTAAATTTTGAAAGCTCTAATAAAGACATTAGAAGATCAAAAGTGCGAGCATGAATTATTGGAACAGTCGTTAATTTTTTGAGCTCCTCGGTTGTTGCCATGCTTCGCGTAATGATTACAGGTTTTAAATGGGCAGGTGATTTTTCAATTACCGGTAACCATTGCGCAATTTGGTAAATTCTGGATGGTGAATCTGCAAAGAAATAAGCAACCTGCGCACCTGCTGCTGATTCAGCGGTAAATGGGTCATATGTTGGTGGAAAGACCAATCTTTTTAAGGTCCGGGCTTTGCGCCAAAGGACCCGAAATAGCCTTGAAACAGGGTTGCGAGTGCGTCGACGAACTGCCATCACAACCTCGATTCAAATAGTGAGAGGAGTTATAGAGTACCCACCGTGGTCAGAGTAATAAGGCAGGTGGCAAGCGCATTCCCAGATAATTTGGCATCACTGAACGACCTCTTAAATGGAACCGAACAAGCGCTAGTAATTTTTGAGCCAGCCTTAAAGATCGCTGAGCCCGTTAGTGCACTTTTGACGGATTTCGAACGTGAATACTTCACCGTGTTAGCTATCGAAGAGAGTGATGCTGGCGATGCAACTGTTGCTCATCAACGGTTACTCGCTGTTCAAACTTCAGATCATCAGATCACAACTGCTACGCATCAATTAATCCCAGCAATTTATATTCCAAGTGCCAAATTACCTGCAGCAAGAAGTTTGATTTCAGAGCTACAGCAATTTCCAAATTCCCAAATAGACCCGATTCAATATTTGATACTTGGGTTGGTTAGACGTGGCGAACAAATTCGAGTTTTGGAAATTGATTCACTGCCACCAGTAGATTCGAATCCAAACAAATTACGATTGCAATTGGCTAATCGAAGTAATGACGGCTTCTTCTCAACTTTTGTGCTTAGGAAAATTTCCAAGGTATTCACACGCGTTGCCCTTAACTTTAAGCTGAAGCCGAATTTTATAACCGTTGTTTCATTTTTAGTTGGTGTTTTGGCAGCGATTGAGTTTTCCCGTAGTAATTACATATCCGGAGCGCTTTTTTTGCAATTCTCACTTATTTTGGATTGCGTCGATGGGGAAGTCGCCCGTTATACAAAACAATTTAGTCGCTTTGGTGCATGGCTGGATGCGTTATCTGATCGAGTAAAAGAGTTTATGGCAATTGGTGGGCTGGCCTACTCAGTGCAAGGTCCAGTAAAAAATATCTGGCTACTTGCAACTCTAGCTTTGATATTGCAAACCGTGAAACATTTATCTGATTACGACTTCACTGCTGTGCGAGAATCTCTTGAGGTAAAAGTAAAACCTATTCTGCTAACGCAGAAAGCAGATGGTCTTGCGCCAAGAAAATTACGTAAAAAGAGTGGAATAATTTATTGGGCCAAGAAAATTATCTATTTTCCAATTGGCGAGCGTTGGCTATTAATCTCAATTGGAGCTGTTTTATTTGGTGCTCAGGTAACTCTGGTTACATTGATTGGATTAGGATTTTTATCTTTGACATATGTGAAATTAGGTCGAGTTTTACGATCCTATAAATGGGGCGACAATATAAAAGATTGTAATTTTATTGATCAGCAAGGGGATCTCGGGTTCAATTTCAAATTTTCTAATTTTAGATTTGGTTGGGGATTATCATCTCTCTTGAGACTGATTGAGTTTGCATTAATCAGTGCGATATTTAATTTTGATTTCAATGCAAACTTATTTTTACTTGTTTTTGTCATTGCGATTTATCACTATGTGAATCTCTATGATTCCCTCAATAAAATTTCGCCTACTCAGAGATTTTTAGGGTTGTATTTACCAGGTCGGGTATTGCTAATTTTGATTGTCGTAAAAGTACTGGGAGCTCAAACTTCAGCGATTCCTTGGATCTGCACATATCTTGGTTTAGTAATAATTTGGCGTGGTGGGCGTAGGCTTGGCGCAAGGGGGAATTAGTGCAAAGAATTTCTATCTCTGAATTACGCGAGATTAGCCAGCCCGCATCAATCACTGGCAGAACTAATGCTGAGCATTGGACTGCCGATCTTTATCTGCGCAAAATTTCTCCTTATCTAACTCGGCTACTTATCTCAACGCGGATATCGCCCAATGGGGTTACGTGGTTGATGATTGTTACTGGGATATCTACTGGTTTAGCGCTTTTGATCCCGGGGTATAAAGGGATTTTACTGGCGCTTTTTCTTTCTCAACTGCAAATGCTTTGGGATTGTTGCGATGGCGAATTAGCAAGATGGAAAAAGAAGTTTTCACCTGCTGGGATATTTCTAGACACTATTGGTCATTACAGTGCTGAGGCAACTATCGTTTTAATGCTTGGATTACGCGCGGCAAATTGGCCAGCAGATCCATTGAATGAAAGTAATTATCCTTTTTTTGGAGCCTTGATCGCAATTATTGTTATTTTAAATAAAGTTTTAAATGATGCGGTGCATGTAGCTAAATTTTTCACAGGTGGAACTCGAAACAAAGATGATCGCGAAATTGGAAAACCAAAAAGTTCACTTCTATCAAATGTTAGGTCAGTAGCAAGATTTTTTCCTTTGCACAGAATTTTTCATTCTGTTGAAATGACCATAGTTATTTCATTGGCTAGTGCTATCGGGTATTTAACTAATCAAGATAATTCCCTACAGCTATTAATTAATTGGGTTTTACCAGTTTCAATAATTGTGTTGGTAGGACATTTAATTGCAATTCTTTCTTCACGCAAATTGAATGCTGCATGATTCCTACTTTTGGATGCGTGATTCTGACGATGGGCAAACGCCCTAAAGAGTTTGCCGCAGCCCTCGAATCTTTGAAGAATCAAAGTGGAGTTGATTTAGATATTGTTGTTGTCGGCAATGGTTGGGATCCAGCGCCAGAGGTAACTGGAGTCAAAACTGTTTTCTTACCTGAGAATGTTGGTATTCCAGCCGGTAGAAATGCTGGAGCGGCTGAAGTTTCTGGTGAGTATTTATTTTTTCTAGATGATGATGTAAAGATCTTAAATAATAATGTGCTCAGTAGATTTGCTGAAATTTTACAGAAACATATTCAAACTGGCCTATTGCAACCACGAATAGTTGGTGCAGGAGGTGGACAAACTCCACGTCGGTGGATTCCGCGTTTAATTATTGGGGACCCAATGAGACCCTCACCGGCTACAACGTTGGCCGAAGGTGCAGTTGTAATTCGCAGAAAACTTTTTGATGAAATAGGGGGCTGGCCAGCTAATTTTTATTACGGCCACGAAGGAATCGAATTAGTTTGGCAGGTATACAACCGTGGTTATACCGCTTGGTATATAACAGAGGTATCAGTCGAACATCCAATAGTTAGTCCGGCTCGGCATGAATACTTCTACAGATTAAATGCTCGCAATCGAGTTTGGTTAGCCCGCCGAAATCTCCCTTTCCCGATTGGCCAAATCTACTTACTTAATTGGTTCGCGCTATCTGTTTTGCGGATGCGCTCCACCCCTTCAGCAATAGCGTGGTTAAAGGGTTTCTTCAGTGGGTTCTTAACGAATCCTGGGAAGCAGAAAAAACTGTCCTGGAGTGCAATCTGGAAATTAACTCGAGCTGGCCGGCCACCGATTATTTGAGAATGTAACTGCTAAATTTTCGGCTAAACTTCCACCATGTCTAAATTTGTGCATGCGCTTGAAACTGGGCTTTTCCAAGCACGTTGGATACTAACCCCCCTCTACGTTGGATTAGTGCTTGCCCTATTCGCTTTAGTAATTAGATTTTGTATCGAATTTGTTCACTTAGTCCAACACATTGGCACTACAGATCCGCATACCTTTACTTTGGATTTACTAGCTTTGCTTGATTTAACCCTGTTAGGAAATTTAATTTTAATTGTGATTTTTGCGGGATATGAGAATTTTATTTCTAGAATTGATGCAGCCCATGAGTCAAAAGACAAACCTCATTGGATGGGAACAATTGATTTCTCTGGATTAAAAATCAAATTAATTGGATCCCTCGTTGCAATCTCAGTGATTGAACTTCTGAAAGATTTTATTGAGCTCTCTGGCAAGGAAACAGTGGGCGATGGAACTATGTGGCGGGTAATTATCCATATCACCTTTGTTTTCTCAGGAGTATTTTTTGCATTAATGGATTTTATCGCCGACAAACGTGAGGCTATTGTCACGCATTCGAACATTTAGTACATGCGTCTTGATCTCTTTGCCGCCTTGTGCGGAATTTTAGTTGCGCTTCAATCTCGAATTAACGGTGGATTGTCTGCGCTGCTGGGCAATGGTGTGGAAGCGGCGCTAATTTCATTTGGTTCTGGGTTCATCATATTGAATTTAATTTTGGCTACTAATCCCAAAGTTCGAAATGGTTTAAGAGGAATTAGGTTGGGTATTAGATCAAAGCAATTGCCGCGTTGGAGATTAAGCGCTGGAGCACTTGGTGGAATATTTGTTGCAATTCAAACTTATTCAGTTCCACTAATCGGAGTTGCTTTGTTATCAGTGACAACTATTGCCGGGCAGACCGCTGCATCACTTTTTGTTGATCGAGCTGGAATGACAGCAGGTGGCAAACAGCCAATAACTTTGCGCCGCACTCTCGCGGCAGTAATTACTGTGATTGCTGTTTTAGTTGCCGTGTGGGACCGCTTATCAATTGCCCACGCTTCTTTAATTGCAATTGCACTGTCATTTGGTGGCGGATTGTTGTTAGGTTTACAACGGGCATTGAATGGACAGATCAATGAGCATTCAAAACATAGTTTGGCGACTACTTGGATGAATTTTGCTACGGGATGCACTTTTCTTTCATGTTTATTACTTTTTACAACTTTGAGCGGAGATAAATTAGTTAAATTGCCAACATCTCCGTGGTGGATCTACATCGGCGGATCAATAGGAATTCTTTATATTGCATTTGCCTCAACAATTGTGCAAGAAATTGGCGTCTTGGCATTTACGCTCTTTACAACAGGTGGTCAATTAATCGGGTCTCTATTAATTGACTTAATATTTCCAACAGAGGGTGTAGAGATAGGACCAAATTTAATTATTGGAATTGTGCTTTCTTATGTAGGAGTTTTAATTGGTGGAGTGAAAATGCAAGGGTCAATTAGAGCGAAATCTGTTCCACAAAACTGAGATTATTGATCCGCCGATAAAAAATGCTGCCAGTCCATAAGAGCTACTTTTCACTAATGGAATAGTTGCTGAGTAATAACCAGCAGATGTAATTCCTACACCCCAAACGAGAGCACCCGTCGAGTTTGCAGAGAGGAATTTGTAATATGGCATTTTCCCAATACCGGCAACCGGTGGTATGAATGTTCTAATCCACGGGAAAAAACGAGCCGCAACAACCGCCCACCACCCATTTTTTAAATAAAACTCTTCGGTGCGGGCAATCATTTTTGTGCGCCGTTCAGAAGGTTTCTTCTGTAAGTAAGGACGACCATATTTTCTACCTAACACATAGCCAATCTGATCGCCGACAAATGCAGCGAAGAAAACACCAGTTACCAGAATTACGATATTCATATCATTTCGAGTTGCTGCAACTAAACCCGCGCTAAACAAAAGTGAGTCTCCCGGTAACCAAAAGCCAATCAAAATTCCGGTTTCAATAAAAACTAAAACCCAGATCAATAGGTATAAGGCAAATGGAGCTAAAGGTGAAAATTGATCTTGAAAAGTTGCGGCAAAGTTCACGGGGCAAGTGCCGCCGCTGCAGGAAGTGGTGGGCGACAAACTACGCCTACGCCGCCATTCAAACTCCAGTCACCAGCAGACCATGGAATTACAAGTGCGTCACCATGACCAACAGCAATGCTGCCAGAGTTCGCGGTTTTCAAAATCCCATCTCCATCAAGCATCAGCAATATTGAAAAACCAGCGTTTGTTTTGCTTCCATCTCCAGGAAGTAAATCTGCCCGGAAGTAACCATCTGCTTTACTTGTAAATAAAGATTGCGATTGCTTACTGGTAAAACCAGTGCTTTTTATTAACTCTTTTTGTTCCGCAGCAGAGATTGGGTCAAATCTAAGCGCATCTAAAACTGTATCGAAACCAAGTCCGAGGTGCCCATCTTTGATTCCATCAACTGCAAAACCTTCCCACTCTAAAAGAGCGGATAAATCTGTTGGTTCTTGCAATTCAAGAACAAATATTCCTGCCTCAATTGCATGTGGAGTTCCAGCAGGAACAAGAATCGCATCCCCAGGTTTAACTGGAATCATTGTCAGCGAAGCAAGCAGTGCTGCAGAATCCATTCTTTTAACCATGTCATGGACAACATCTTTTTTCATACTTTGCGCAAAGCCCAAACCTACTTTTGCATCTGCAGGTGCTTCCAAAATAATCCAAGCTTCAGTTTTGCCATGATCTAACGCTAAATGTTTTTTCGCAAATGCTTTATTTGGGTGATAATGAACTGGTAACCGTTGATCTGGATCAAGTAATTTGACTAAAATTTCAGTACTAGTTCCAAATGCACTCACATGTTCTGGCCCAAACCAACTTTCCGGATCAGAATTAATTGCATCACGCAGATACTCACCATTTGGCAATGTTGAAAGACCCATTGTCTTTTCACCAAAACGAGTAGTTGCCGAACCAATCCACTCTTCTGGGCGCATTGGGCCGCCTGGGCCGTTGCGAAGTTCACCGATTCGATAACCACCACGATAAAAATGATCAAATTGGTTAGAAGGAAGGATTATTGGGCTCAAGTTCATATCTTTACTTTACCCGCTAAAGCAAAAAACGCTAATGCGATGATTTTTTTATTGCCGATCGCATTGCGGATGCAACTGCTGGGGTTACAGCCGGATCAAAGACGCTTGGAATGATAAAACTTTCATTTAATTGCTCAGGTTTTACGCAATCAGCAATTGCATCAGCGGCTGCTAACAACATTGAATCGTAGATTTTTGAAGCTCCCGTATCTAGCAATCCGCGGAATACGCCCGGGAAGGCAAGTACATTATTAATTTGATTTGGTTGATCGCTACGTCCTGTTGCAACGACTCTGGCGTATTTGCGGGCGATCTCAGGATCAATCTCGGGATCTGGATTGGCTAGCGCAAAAATAATGCTCTCTGCAGCCATTCCTGCTACATCGCTCTCACTCAGAAGGTTAGGTGCACTCAAACCGATGAATACATCAGCACCCACAAGTGCTTCCCCAATACTCCCTTGGAAATTATCTGGATTACTTTCTTTAACAAACCATTCACGCATTGGATCATTTGTTGGTGAACCTTTATGAATTACACCATCTAAATCAAAACCAATAATTGTTTTCGCACCGCCAAGAAAGAGCAAACGGGAAACCGCAGTTCCTGCAGCACCTACGCCACTAATGACAATTTTAACTTTATCAATTGGTTTGTTGACTAATTTAAGAGCATTACGAAGTGCGGCAAAAACTACAATTGCAGTTCCATGTTGATCATCATGAAACACAGGGATGTCTAGCAGTTCGCGTAACCTGCGCTCGACTTCAAAACATCTTGGTGCTGAGATATCCTCCAAATTAATTCCGCCATAAACAGGGGCGATAATTTGGACGGTACGCACAATCTCATCAACATCTTGAGTATCTAAACAAACTGGCCAAGCATCGACATTCGCAAATCGTTTGAATAATGCGGCCTTGCCTTCCATGACTGGGAGCGCAGCAGCTGGACCAATATTTCCTAAACCTAAAACCGCAGATCCATCTGTAACAACAGCAACGGTATTTCGTTTAATTGTTAAACGGCGTGCGTCGCTTGGCTCTTCAGCAATTGCCATACAAACACGAGCAACTCCTGGTGTGTAGATACGTGATAAATCATCACGAGTTTTGATTTGAACTTTTGATTGAATCTCAATTTTTCCGCCGAGGTGCAATAAAAATGTTCGATCACTGACTTTACGTACAGTTAGACCAGGAATTTCAGCAACGGTTTTTGCAACTCGATCTGCGTGCTCCGCATCAATAGTGTCGCAAGTGACATCTATAACCACTCGATCATAAGAAGATTCAACGATATCCAAGGCAGTAAGTGCTGCGCCTTGCGAATTTAAGGCAGTTGTTATCGCTGAAACCGGCTTATTCGCGGATGGACCTTCAACGCGAATAGTGATTCCATAGCCCGGACTCGTGGAAGCCATCGAAATCTCCTAGTGTTGGGCTATCAGAGTACGACTTAGTAGGGGGATAGATGAAACCGCCGGCCAGTGATTCCGCTCACCCAGGTAGTAAAAGCACAAATAAAGAGGTTTACGACCTTGATCGCGCACATGTTTTTCACTCATGGTCAGCCCAAGGCGCGATAACTCCGCTGCCGATTGCTGGAGGTTTGGGCTCTTATTTTTGGGATTTTGATGGGAATCGTTTTCTAGATTTTTCTAGTCAATTAGTTTTTACAAATATAGGTCATCAACATCCAAAAGTGATTGCTGGGATTAAGAAACAAGCAGATTTGCTGGCAACCATTGCACCGCAACATGCAAATGAAACCAGAGGTATTGCCGCCAAGAAAATAGTTGCGCATGCTGAAGATCATTTGAATAAAGTTTTCTTTACAAACGGCGGAGCAGATGCAGTAGAGAATGCAATTCGTATGGCGCGAATTCACACATCACGTCACAAGATTCTTTCGCACTATCGTTCATATCACGGCAACACCGGTGCAGCCATCTCAGCAACCGGAGATCCCCGCCGCTTCCCAAATGAATTTGCATTCGGGCATGTGCATTTTTGGGGACCTTACTTATACCGATCCGCATTTTGGGCAAACAGCGAAGAGCAAGAGTGTGTACGTGCACTTGAACACCTTGAGCAGACCATAATATTTGAAGGACCAAATACCATCGCCGCAATTTTAATTGAATCTGTTATTGGAACAAATGGAATTTTAGTTCCACCAAAAGGTTATCTTGAGGGAGTTCGTGCTCTTTGTGATAAATACGGAATTATGTGGATTGCCGATGAAGTTATGGCTGGTTTCGGAAGAACTGGTAAATGGTTTGCATATCAACATTCCACTGCAACACCAGATTTAATTGTTTTTGCTAAAGGAGTTAACTCAGGTTATATCCCACTAGGTGGAGTAATTATCTCTGATGCCATTGCCGCAACTTTTGATCAAAGAGTTTTCCCAGGTGGATTAACTTATTCAGGTCATCCGATTGCATGTGCTGCTGCTGTTGCTGCGATAGATGCAATGGAAGAAGAAGGAATTATCGAACACTCACTTGAGATCGGTGAAAAAGTAATCGGCCCCGCACTTCACAAATTAGCTGAGAAACATAAGTTAATTGGAGATATTCGCGGAGTTGGAACTTTCTGGGGCATGGACCTGGTAACTGATCGTGCTACACGCGCTCCCCTTGCACCATATGGTGGAACTAGCCCAGCAATGGGTGAGCTGGTCGCGGCTTGCAAATCACGTGGATTATTTCCATTTGTGCACTTTAATCGGATGCATGTTGTTCCACCTTGCACAATTACAGCTGATGAATTACATGAAGGTTTTGCGATATTAGATCAAGCATTCACTGAGGTCGGAAAGTATTACACCGGAGCTTAAGAGTTTATGGCTCGCAATAATTTGGTGAGATGCTTATCAAATATTGCACTAACTTCACGACTTCCTGCGGTGCCGAGAGTTTGAATTGGTTTTCCAAAACTTTCAGCTTGTTGAAATGCAATGCGATCTGGAATTGGTGGAGTTAGCACCTGCTTCTTAAAAATTGATCCTAATTCTTTGATTCTAAAATCATGTTCTTCGGCGACGCTTTTCACTCGGTTTGGTAAAACACCTAGCAACTTTAATTTTTTATTGTGATTTTTTCGAATTTCTTCGATCTCATCAGCAGCACGTTCAGCTCCTTGTAATCCGAAGTATGTTGGTGTTGCAACAATAATTGCTAAATCACTTGCGGCAAGTGCATCTCTGGTTAAAGTACCAAGTGATGGCGGGCAATCAATCAAAACTAAATCGTACCCATCTAACTTTTCTAAAGCGCGGGCAAGACGAGGCTTAAATGCCGCAGCACTTTTAAATGCATCATGTTGAATTAATTCAGGAGAAGAAGCAATTACATCTACTTCACCAGGTGCAACTTCCCAAGCGCAAGGTGTTAATGAGTTGTGTAAATTTGCCAGAGTTGGATTTGCTAATAGATCTGCGGCAGTCGCAGTTGGTTCTACGGCGGCGAGAATTGAAGTTGCATTTCCTTGCGGGTCAAGATCGATTACAAGAGTTGCAAGTCCGCGCACGGTTGCCGCCCCGGCTAAACCGAGTGTTACTGAAGTTTTTCCAACTCCGCCTTTAAGGCTTAGGACGCTTACAACTGGCACTTTGCTCATGAGCGCAATCCTCTCCTAATTGACCCAATTGGATCAACCGGAAAGAGTGAAGACAGCGGAAATTGTGGAAATTGTGGAATTAAACCGTCCCGTAAAGCCGATCCCCTGCGTCGCCGAGGCCCGGAACTATGTAGCCATGTTCATTTAGACGTTCATCGAGGGCACCCATAACTACTGTTACTGGGGCGCCATCGAGCGCTTTTTCAAGTGCGGCTACTCCTTCAGGGGCGGCCAGGATGCAGATGATGGTGATATCCGTTGCTCCTTTATCAAGTAAAAATCTAGTTGCTGCAATTAAAGTTCCGCCGGTAGCCAGCATTGGATCAAGGATGTAACACTGCCGGCCGGTTAAATCCTCTGGCAAGCGATTTGCATATGTTGTCGCTTGTAAAGTTTTTTCATCGCGGACCATTCCCAGAAAACCAACTTCAGCAGATGGAATTAATCTGGTCATGCCTTCAAGCATCCCTAGACCCGCACGCAAAATCGGAACCACAATTGGACGTGGTTTAGATAAGTGAGAGCCGACTGTTGTAGCAACTGGAGTTTCGATTGTTACTTTATCTGTGCGGATATCACGGGTTGCTTCATAAGCTAAAAGTGTTACTAACTCTTCAGTTAAATATCTAAAGGTAGGAGAATCAGTTTTTTTATCGCGTAAAAGTGTCAATTTGTGAGTAATCAGTGGATGATTGGCTACATGAACTCGCATGCATTCAGCCTATCCCTTAAATCGATAGTTACGCCAGAGGCTACGCAGTGAAAACATCACAAAATGATTTTACTAATGCAATGGAAGCAGCTTTGTCGATTGCGCAAGCGGTATGGGATAAATCAAATGATGTTCCTATTGGAGCAGTAGTTCTTAATGCTGACGGCGAAATTATTGGCAAAGGTGGGAATGAACGCGAATTAACAAGTGATCCAACTGCGCATGCTGAAATTATTGCTTTGCGAAACGCCGCCGAAAAAATTGGAAGTTGGCGTTTAGAAGATTGCACACTTGTTGTGACTCTTGAGCCCTGTGCAATGTGTGCAGGCGCGATTTTGCAATCACGAATTCCAAGAGTTGTATTTGGTGCTTGGGATCTAAAAGCCGGTGCTGTGGGTTCACTTTGGGATTTACTACGCGACCGACGTTCATTGCATCAAGTCGAAGTTATTTCAGGAGTGCTAGAAAACCGCTCGCAAGAGTTGCTTAAAAAGTTTTTTGAAGGAGTGCGGTAAAACTCAGGTATCTTTGGTCTCGGTGGCGTGTCTGAGCGGCCAAAAGAGCACGCCTCGAAAGCGTGTGTGGGGGAAACTCCACCGTGGGTTCAAATCCCACCGCCACCGCCACCGTTAAACTTTAAGTCTAGATAGGAGAGCCGGTTGCTCAAAACAAGAAAACTGTTCGCTGGGAGTCAGACAGAACAGAGATTTCTAGTATTTTTCAGTTACATTTCTTATCTATTTTTGCTTTTTCCCACTGTAATCTGGGATGGCATTTTTAAAAGACAAATATTAGTTGGAGATCCTTTCTATACGTCAAGAATGAAACCTACAAGTCTAAATCAAGTGGACTTTGCAAACATCTATCTACCGGAAGGGTCAATATTCAACGGTAAAACAGAAGTACTTAGCCTTGGAGAGATTTTACTTAGTAAAATAGGTTTTTATTTTAATATTGGAATCAGTGATTTATACATTTATAGCTCATTACTAATTGGCGTAGGCATCCTATTTTTTATGCAAAAAATATTTAGAGAATTCAAAATGACTGGGATAAAAACTTTACTGTTTTCAATCATATTTGTGTTTATATTTTGGGGTCCATTTTTACCATATAGTCTTGAGCGTCCGATTAGCCCTCAAATAGTATTATTTCTCTGGCTCCTCTTTCTTTTATATTTTATTAGGGCGATTGATACAGATTTACTTAAGAATCACCTGATTTATGGGTTTATTAGTGGGATATCACTTTATTTTCATTATCCATTTATCTTCCTCCAAATCCAGGTCAGTTTAGTATTCTTTATAATTTACAAAATTATAAAAAAGCAAAGTATAAAAAAGAACTGCATAGCTTTACTCACTTCTTGGATTCTTGCTATTCCTTATTTACTTTGGTCCATAAATGCTAATAGATTTGACATATATAAAGAGCTTTTACTTCGACAAGCATTAATCACTAGTCACATACCGGCGGCTGCATTAACGGCAGCTATCTCTTTGTCATCATTGGGAATGGTTTTTTTAATCTTAAAATATAGTAATACTGAGTTCGGAAGCGTCATAAAATTCAAATTATCTTTTATTGGAATTCAAGCATTGTCATGCGCTGTGGTTGCTAATTCAAATTTGATTTCTGGAAAAGCTATAGAGTTTTCTAACCATTTTGAAGTATTCGTAAAAGTTATATTGATTTTCTCATGTGGTTTGTTCTTTAAATATTTTAAATTTTTTGATCAATTTCAAATAAAAGCTAAAGGCAATTTTAATCAAAAGCAATCATTTTGGATTTTCATGGTTTTATTCTTAATGATATTTAGTGTCAGCTACGCTGCTAATAAGGTAGGCTCACAAGGTCTTGATTTTGAAAATAAAAATTTAATTAAATGGAGTAAAAATAATCTTTTAAAAACAGATTCTTTACTCATAGAGAACTCTGTAACTTCAGCATCGTCTTCGGTACTGCTAACCAATAAATTGTTTATGGATGGCAACATCGTATGGTTTAATTTTTCTCAAAAGGAAATAAACAAAAGGTATTATTCAAACTCTGGGTGCTCTAAAACTAATTTTACAGAAGTGGACTATGAGTCTATTTATGCATTCAGGGGAGTCGCCGAGTCACGAAAAATAGTTAGAGTTTTAGGAGTGCTTGAAAAATTTAACCTTTTTCCATTTCTACAAAATTTGCTAAATAATGAGTTGCAGAAGGAAATCGAGAACAAGGCCACATTAGCTGAGAATGCCATTAATGATTTTGAAGAGGTTAAGACAGAAGGTTGTATAAATTTCATCAAGAGCAGAGGGGTGGATTTTATCTACGCAGATAACCTGAATAATTGGGTTACATTTGAAAAACTAGGCGTGATCACAAAATTTAAAGTTATAGGTGACACAACTGTTTACAAGATCAATTGATGCTCACTTAATGTCATTGTAATTATTTAGCAAAAAATCTAAGTCAAGGTTGCAAGACTCTAATGCGGTCATTTTTTTATTTAAAACTCTGTCCCACCACTTAATTGTCGCAGTGATAGATTCATGCTGACTCCATTTAGGTGTCCAATTTAGTAGTTGTCGGGCATTAGTTGAATCTAATTCTAATTTAGTGGCTTCTAATTCATTTTTTTCTAAACTCTCTTGAAAATTAATTTTAACTTGGGATGGCCAGGCGCTAGTTGCGATGGTAACTACTTCCGCAACTGGGATTGATTTGGAGCTAGGGCCAAAATTTAATGCATCAAAATTTGAACCATTAAGTAAGTGCTCGAGTGCAAGCAAGTATCCGGTTAATGGATCTAGCACGTGTTGCCAAGGTCTTGTGCTTTTGCTATTCCTTATATCAACAGGAGAATTTGCTTCGAACCCCCTTATCAAATCTGGTAGGAGTCGGCCTGTTGCCCAGTCCCCACCTCCAATTACGTTTCCTGCTCGCACCGAAACTACTTTTGGCCCGGACGAAACTTTAGAAATATTTTGCCATGCCCTTACGGCAGCTTCTGCAGCAACTTTGCTAGAGCTATAAGGGTCTTTGCCCTCAAGCGGGTCATCTTCGTGAAAAGCTTTTCCGTTCTCATTGTTTCGATAAACCTTATCCGTGGTTACAACAATCACTGCCTCTACTGAAGGATATGAGAATGAGGCATCAAGAATGTTTGTAGTTCCTAAGGCATTAACCTCAAAAGTGTCCCTAGGACTCTTATAAGACTCAAGCACTAAAGGTTGAGCTGCCAAATGGATTACAGCAGAGGGTTGCAAACGCTGGAAAGTTTGGTTAATAAGTATTGAATTTCGAATATCAATAAAATGGTTTTCTATCGATAACCCTGACGCAAGTTTTAAATACAAGGAGTTCTCTTGTGGTGGAAGGGAAATTCCACAAACTTCGACCCCTAATCTTTGGAGCAATAAAGTTAACCAGCTTCCTTTAAAACCCGTATGTCCAGTTATTAAGACAGGACCCGGTAGATTTAGCAAGCGGGCCACACCGTTTAGTTCCATGGCAAAACATTACACCTCTGAAATACTAGAGTGCAGGTACCAGGGGCCAAGATAGATTTTAAATAGGAGTTGTTTTTTGGACAATATAAATGATAAAGAAGTTATTAAGTTAGCGGAAAAAGCCATGAGGGATCGCCATCAAGTTAAAAAATTTATACCTGGAACAACCCCGGTACCTGTTACAGGTAAGGTTTACGGTTCCGAAGAAATTGCCGCGGCCATAGAATCAAGTTTAGATTTCTGGCTTACAGCAGGTCCTTATACAGAAAAATTTGAAAGAAGTATTGCAAAAATAATAGGCATGCGTAATGCACACATGGTGAATTCAGGCTCATCTGCAAATTTGCTTGCAATCTCTGCACTGAAGAGTCAGAAACTTGGCAAGGATGCACTCGTGTCGGGAGACGAAGTTCTAACGGTTGCTGCCGGATTTCCGACAACAGTAGCGCCAATTTTACAAAATAATCTAATTCCTGTTTATATTGATGTCGATCTGGGCACATACTCCGCAAGAGAAGATTTGATAAAGTCTGCAATTGGACCTAAAACAAAAGCAATTATGTTTGCACACACCTTAGGAAACCCTTCAAATTTATCTTTAATGATGGAAGTTGCTAAAGAAAACGATCTTTGGCTTATTGAAGATAATTGTGATGCTCTTGGTGGAACTTACGAAAATCAAATGCTTGGAAGTTTTGGTGACCTTTCTACCTTAAGTTTTTATCCAGCGCATCATATAACTACAGGTGAGGGTGGAGCAGTTTTAACTAAAAATGTTAGGATGAAACCAATAGTTGAATCATTGCGCGATTGGGGAAGAGATTGTTGGTGTTTACCTGGGTGTGATAACACATGCGCTAAAAGATTTGAATGGAAATTAGGGGAATTACCAGAAGGATATGATCATAAATATATTTATTCACACCTTGGGTATAATCTAAAATCTGGTGACATTCAGGCGGCGATCGGGTTAGCGCAACTCGATAAGCTCCCTAATTTTATAGCCTTACGGCGAAGAAATTGGAACTATTTAAAAGAAGGCTTATCACATTGGTCTAATATTTTAATTCTCCCCGAAGCAACCGTAGGAAGTGAGCCGTCTTGGTTTGGATTCGCCATAACAGTTCGCGACCGCTGTCCAATATCTCGAGATGAAATTACTAAAAAACTTAACGAAAAAGAAATAGCCACGAGGCTTCTTTTTGGTGGAAATTTACTCCGTCAGCCTGCATTCATAAATACCGAACGACGAGTGCATGGGTCTCTTGAAAATTCAGATAAAATAATGAGAGACACTTTTTGGATTGGGGTGTGGCCCGGACTGTCGTTAGAGATGCTCGATTACGTTATACATACCATAAATGAAATTTTAAGCGAAAAATTATGAAAGCTATTATTTTGGCCGGAGGGTTCGGCACTAGAATTTCAGAAGAAACAGATAATAAACCAAAACCCATGATTTTAATTGATGATCAGCCTATTATTTGGCACATAATGAATACCTGCGCAACCCAAGGAATCAAAGAATTTATAATAGCATTGGGCTATAAAGGTGAAGTAATCAAGAATTGGGCAAACACATTCAAGGAAAAAAATATTTGGGACGTCAAAACTCTTGAAACAGGGCTAAACACCCAAACCGGAGGAAGGCTAGCCAAATGCATGGCAAGTTATGCGCCCGATGAAAGAGTTCTTGCAACCTATGGAGACGGATTAGCGAACATTCGTTTAAATCAACTTTTAGATTTCCATGTCGCACATGGAAAATTAGCAACTGTCACTGCGGTGCGGCCACCCGCTAGATTTGGACACCTACACCTAGAAGGCATAGAAGTAAAAGCGTTTGGTGAAAAAAATCAAGCAGAAGAGGGTTGGATTAGTGGTGGCTTTTTTATTTTAGAACCGGGAGTAGCACAATTTATCGGGTCAGAGGCAGAGTCATTCGAATATAGTGCACTGCCAGAATTAGCTCGAAGAGGACAACTTCGGGCTTATAAGCACGAAGGATTTTGGCAACCAATGGATACGCTTAGAGAAAAAAATGATCTGACTAAATTAGCTAAAGAATCGCCACCACCCTGGCTACGAGATTTAGCAACATGAGCACCGCAAAAGAGAAAATAGTAATACTTGGGGGAAATGGTTTTATTGGAAATAGTTTGTATAGCCATCTTAATTCTCAATACAATACTCTTAAAATTGGGCATAAAACAGAAAATGCATTAGATATTGTAAAATCTTTTGAACCCACGGTAATTATAAATTGTAGTGCCTCTGATCCGAATGCGAACTTTAAAGAATCACTAGAGGCCAATCTGATATATCAAACAAAATTTTTAAACTACATAATTTTAGAAAATAAACCAGGCCTTAAATGGGTTCAAATCGGTTCATACTTTGAAATCCAAATTAAGTATGGTCGTTATGACAATTATTCAATGCATAAAAATATCTTTAGAGCAATATTAGACGACGCTTACAATAAAAATTTGATAAACTTAACAACAATTATTCTTCCACATGTATTTGGGGAAGGCGAGAATAAGAATAGAATTTTTTCAACTTTGACTCGGGAATTAAAAAAAGAAATAGTCGTTAATATAAGTTCTGGAGAGCAATATTTTCCGATTCTACATATTAGTGACGCGACAACTGCGATAGAAAAAGCTATAAAGACTGAACAAGCACTGTGTTATGCCTCTCCTGTATGGAACGGACATTTATACGAATTGGTTGATCTTATCCAGCATGAAATCGGAAAAGGAATTATAAATTACGATAAAAACAATAGGTCCATAGATGTAGATTTCCCAAAAATTGAGTTCTATCCAACTATTAGCAATTGGAAACCTAAGATGGATATAAGCAAAATTCTAGAGAAAGTGAAAAATGCAAAATGAAATCAAATATTGGAAATCAATTGGTAACTATTGGAATCCCTGTAAGAAATGAAGAAGAGAATATTTCCGAACTCAAGATAGCCATTAGTAGTTTGATTTCGAGGCTAGAATTAAAAGGCTTAGACGTTGAAATTATTATTAATGAAAATGGTAGTACTGATAGATCATTAGAGATGTTGAGAATTTGGGAATCTCAGGAAGAGAGGTTAAAAGTTAACAAGCTAGAACCTCCTTTAACATTTCAAGCATCTATTTTGAAAATGATGAAGGCAGCAGACGGAGACGCGTTCATCATCTATCAGAGCGATATGCAGGACCCCATAGAATTGGTTGATATTTTTGTTGATCACTGGCAAAAAGGATATTCCATAGTTGCGGGCGTTATCAGAGATCGCCAAGAATCTTTTTTTAAAAAAAATATGAGAAAGTTATTTTATCGAACGCTCAAACTTTTTTCAGATGGAAATTTTATCGTTGGATTTCAAGATTTTTACCTTATTTCAAAAAATATTTATAAAACTTTGGCAACTCTTCCTAATGAAGGCCTTTTTTTACGAGGCCACATATCTTCTCGATTCGGCGAAGTTTTTACTTTGGATTATAGTAGAAAAGATCGCTTAAAGGGAAAATCAAACTTTAAGTTCCCAGAAAAATATGGCCTTGCTTTAGATGGATTATTGCTATTCGGAACTCGTCTCATCAGAGTTCTATCTACATCGAGTTTTCTTCTTTTTGTAATCTCGATTATTTTAATTTTAGTTATTGGAATTAGTTATGTGTTTGGTGTAAGAGTTCCTATGAGAGGCTGGGCAAGTATTTACGTAGGAATTCTGGCACTACTTTCACTGTTAGGCCTAGCAGTAGGAATAATTTTAGAGTATCTAATACGCATTTATAGAGTTATATTACTTAAGTAAAGTTAGATTATTACTTGGTAGGCAGGGTTAAGTATTTTTAATGCTCCATTTTCATCGCCAACCATGCCTTCAGCTTGCAAAGTGGCACCAACATTTAAGCCCATCAATTCTCGTCGACCTAAGAATTGCAAAGTTACCCCACCAGTTTCATCCCAAATTTCAACTTCGAGAACTGGTGCTGAATTTTGTGGCGCAACTCGGATCGCTGTGACTCGTCCTACTACCAGGGCACGTTTACGCCAAATGATATTGCCGATTTTTACTGAATTAGTTGAACCGTGACTTACTGGCTCAAATGAGATTGGGGTTGATAAAGGTCTGATCTCTGGTATTTCAACTTTTGCAACTTCATTTAGTTCCGGATTGCTATTTGTTGCAACATTTGATGTTCCATCAATAATTTTTTCTACATCAAAAGGAATAATTGTTGCGATTACGCGGTCTAATTGAGAAATAGCACTTGCAATAGACTCTGCAGTCTGATCGTGTAAAATTCTTCCCAAATACTTTGAATAAGTTCGTCGCGGAAGTAACAGAGTTAATTCCACATCCGGCGCTTCTGTCGCGCGAAGTGAGTACTCAATGGTGGCGTTGGCTAAACGGCGATCGGGACAATCAACGAACTCAAGAGATATTCCTTCAAATGCATTGTATTTATCCCAAGCTTGGCGAATTTGATCGGCGCGCAGATCATCAATTACAAAGTGCACGGCAGTCAATTTTCTCGGCTTTAAACTTCTGGCATATCTAATTGCGCCAATAGTTGCTAAATCAACACTGTCAATCAAAACCGCCACATCATGTCGAGTTATTGTGGCGCTGCTTCCTTTTTGTGGTGAGATATCTAAAACATTTTGTTCTGCGCGATAACGAGCATTTAGTCGTAGAAGTCCAACCACAAGAATTGGTCCAACTACTATTACAACCCAGGCACCTTCTGTGAATTTAACAACTGAAAAAATTAAAACTATTAATAGAGAAATTGATCCAGAAATAAGATGGATCGCAAAACGAATCTTCCATTTCTTTTCTTTATGTCTAAGTGTGTGTTTAGCCATTCCTAAACCAGTAAGCGTAAATGCTGTAAAAACTCCGAGTGCGTAAAACGCAACTAGATGTTCTACCGAGGATTTAGTTAAAACTACTAGGAGAGAGGCAAAGAAAACCAAAACAATTATTCCATTTGAAAAATTGAGTCGATGGCCACGCTTCGCCAGCCAGCGGGGTAAATACCCATCAGATGCGACGAAATTTACTAAAATCGGGAAGGCAGAAAAAGTTGTATTAGCGCCTGCAAATAAAATTAACATCGTCGAGGCTTGTACAAGTATGTAAAAGATATTTCCAATTGCGCCATCCCCAAGAATTGCCTTAGCAATCTGAGAAATCACCGTGGGAGTGCCACTCTCATATGGGACCGCATAAACTTTGTGAGCAAACCAAGAAACACCAAGCACTAATGAACCAAGAATGGAACTCATAACAATCAGAGTTCTTCGCGCATTAATATTTTCTTTCGGCTTAAAGAGCAGTACTCCATCAGAAATAGCTTCTAGGCCTGTTAATGAAGAACCACCGTTAGCAAAAGCACGTAGTAGGGTAAATATTGCAGCTGCCGTCAACAATCCTTGGTCGTTTCCAAACGGGACAGCACCTTCGACATTTGTATCTAAAACTGGCAACGTGCCCATAATGTCGCGATAGATACCTACAGAAAAGACGATTGCCATTGATCCAACAAATAAGTATGTTGGAAGTGCAAAGATCTTTCCAGCTTCTTTAACGCCGCGAAGATTTCCATATGTGAGCAGAAGAATGACTGCTAACGTCATTTGTATTTTCCACGGATTTAATTCCGGGAATGTAGAAATAATTGCTGCGACTCCAGCCGCTGATTGGATTGCAAGAGTTACGATGTAATCAAGAATTAAAGCAACAGCTGCAATCTGCGCAGCAACTGGGCCAAAATTTCGTCGCGAAACAAAATAAGCTCCGCCGGTCTTTGAGTAAATCGTAATTACGTTGTGGTAAGAAAGCGTGACGATTAACAAAATAATCAAAACAACAGCGGTCATTGGCATTAACAATGAAAATGCGGCAAGACCAAAGGCAGGCAGTAGCGCAATTAAAATTTGCTCACTTCCGTAAGCAGAGGATGAAATGCAGTCAGAGGAAAGAATTCCTAACGCATAGCGTTTTGATAAACGTTGATGGCCTAAAGAATGTCGATTGAGTGGAGCACCAAGAAGTTTCCGTTTTATTGTGTAAGAGAGTGGATCTTTTGGGTGAACATGTTCGGCCAAGATTGAAGGTTTTGGAGCGTCATCTCGCCAAGAGGTTGCCATATTTAAAAACACGCCTCCGGTTCGATCTACCCGCAGAAATCGGGCGGGGCTTTAACACCCCTAGTAATAAATGGTACCGATCTGCGGAGGATAAGAGATTTGAACTCTTGAAGGGTTTCCCCTTACACGCTTTCCAAGCGTGCGCACTCGGCCGCTATGCGAATCCTCCTGGCACAACCTTCACTTGGCCCTCCCTCTCGGGA
>WLKK01000015.1 GCA_009701305.1 Actinomycetota bacterium
ATTTGGCAATTTGGTAACGCTTGCACGGCAGCCGCAATCATTTGTAACCCTCCAGATGCATGCACCGTTAAGAAATCTGGGTTTAACTTTTCAACTGCCAATGCGGCACCTTTTACAGTGTTCGGAATATCGTGAAGTTTTAAATCTAGAAAAAATTTCAAGGATGGCGCCGCTTTGCGAATTGCAGCAACTCCATCTGCTCCATTACTCAAGAAAAACTCCAGCCCAACTTTTACAACTTGAATTGAATCCTGTGCTTGGTAGGCCCAATCACAGGCGGTTTGTTGATCTGTTGTGTCTAACGCTAAAACTATTGGGGCTCTATAACTCATGTTATCGGCGCCTTACTCTTTTTTTAATCTCTATGCGCATATCCCACAGCCTCCGCGACCGAATTAAAACCACGTTGCTCAATTAAGGCCGCTAACTCATTCTGAATTCGGGGGGCGGCACTTGGATCATTAAAACTTGCAGTGCCCACACTTACACCAGATGCGCCAGCTAAAATTAATTCAAATGCATCCTCGCCACTCATAACTCCACCCATTCCCAGTATTGGTAAATGTGGAAGCGCGGCATGTACCTGATATATCGCTCGAACCGCAACCGGTCTAATTGCGGGACCTGATAAACCACCAGTTTTATTTGCTAGTACCGGTCGCATTTTTTTAGTGTCAATTACCATTCCTAATAATGTATTGATCATGGCTACAGCATCAGCGCCAGCGGCCTGAACTTCACGGGCAATTATCGAAATATCGGTCACATCAGGAGAAAGTTTTGCAATTATCGGCAAGGTGTTTCCAATACTTCGTTTGACCGCTTCAATTACATTTCGTGCGCTCACCGGATCGCAAGCAAAAACTAAACCTCTATTTTCTACATTTGGACAAGAGATATTGACCTCAATTGCACTTACCCCTGGCGCTTGGCGCACTTTACGGGCCAACGCTGCGAACTCTTCGATGCTTTCTCCAGCGATTGAGACAATCGTTCGGGCGCCTTGCTCGTATAACCAAGGCAGATCATTTTCCAAGAAAGAATCGATCCCAGGCCCTTGAAGACCAATTGCATTTAACATTCCACTTGCAGTTTCGGCCATCCGTGGTGTTGCACGACCCGAACGTGGATTATTCATTACAGATTTCGTTACTACTGCTCCGATGTCGGAAAGATTAAAAAATTGCGACAACTCTTTACCATTAGCCGCACATCCACTTGCCGTAAAAATCGGAAAAGGGAAGGTAACTGAACCGAATTTAGCGGATTGGTCTATTTTGTGGGTGCTCATTTAGGTCCACCGTATGTTCCTGGGGGAACTGTGCCGATTGCATCCCAGCGCACTTTGGAGCCTTCAAAGATTGGACCTTCAGTACATGATCTGACCATTCGTGTTTGGCCATCATCCCCAATAACCGGTAAAACACAGGTCATGCAGATACCAATTCCACATGCCATGGATTCCTCTACTGCACTTTGACAAGGAATCCCTTTCGTCGCGGCAATTTTACTTATCGCTTGCAACATTCCCATCGGTCCACAGGCATAAATAATATCTGTGTTGTCTAATAAACTTTCGATTGGATCGGTGACTCTGCCTTGAGTGCCCATAGATCCATCTTCGGTGAATATTGAAAGTGAGTGAACTGATCGCTTTCCTTCAACTGGTGCAAAAATTTTATCTGCTGTAGCCGCTCCAACAATCATCTCTACTCTGCAATTTCTCTGTCTAAGTGCATCCCCTAGCGAAAATAAAGCGGCCGATCCATAACCTCCACCAATTAACAAAGCCCGAACCGGCTCTTTAGGTATCCCGAATGAGTTTCCTAATGGACCCACTACATCAATTTTTTCGTGAGCAGTTCTATTAACTAACCATCGTGTCCCAGGGCCATTTGCTGCAACAATAATTTCAATAGTTCCACCAAAAGGACCTCTGCCAGATGCTTGATAAATGGCAAATGACCTGCGTAACAACATAGAACTTTTTTCATCGCCAACACTTATGGCAATAAAGTTGCCAGGTTTTGCTCTTTCTGAAATTTTATCCGCCGATAATGTGATGTGATGATATGCAGCGACTCGCTTATTGGAGATAACCTCACATTGAGTTTGCACTGGGGTTGTCATCTACTTCAACCAATCCTGCAACGATTTTACTTCGAAGCCACCTTTTTGTTGCGCGGCAATTCCAAGCACCGCAGCCTTAAGACCAGGAATGGTTGTGATGATCGGAATTCCTCTAGCAACCGCGGCGGTTCGGATCCGCCAACCATCCTCGCGTGGGCCAGAACCAAATGGAGTGTTTATCACTAGTGCAACTTCACCACTTTCAATCGAATCAACAGCAGTTAATTCCCCTTTAGGACCCAAGCCATCCGAATACTTGCGAATCACTTTACTTTTTATACCTTCATCAGCAAGAAACTTTGCAGTTCCAGCTGTAGCAACAATTTCAAAACCTAATTTAGCAAGTGCTTTAACTGAATCTACACATTTGCTCTTATCTCGATCTGCAAAGGATGCAAAAACCGCCCCTGATGTCGGCAAAGCTCCTAGCGCGCCGCTCTGACTCTTTGAAAATGCAGCGCCGAACTCATCATCCCTGCCCATGACTTCACCGGTTGAACGCATTTCCGGTCCAAGTAATGAATCAACCCCACTGCCATCTTTCTTTCTAAATCGATTCCACGGTAAAACCGCTTCCTTCACGCTAATACCTTGGGCAATACCGTCACCACTCTTAGGAAGTGCACCCTCTTCGCGCAGATCTGCGATGGATTTACCTAAAGATATCGCCGCTGCACATTTCGCTAATGAGATCCCCGTGGCTTTACTAACAAAAGGAACCGTTCTTGAGGCTCTTGGATTAGCTTCTAAGACATATAAAAGATTTTCAGCGATTGCGAATTGAATATTAATTAGGCCTTTAACCCCAACCCCTCGTGCAATTTTCTCTGTAGCTTCGCGAATCTCCTTTGTTAAAGAAGCGTCAATCGAAGTTGGAGGAAGAACACAAGCTGAATCCCCTGAGTGCACGCCGGCTTCTTCAATATGCTCCATTACTCCACCCAAAAACAACTCTTCACCATCAAACAATGCATCAACATCAACTTCAATTGCATCATCTAAAAATTTGTCGATCATCACTGGATGAGTTAATGAAATTTCCGTTGATTTACTTATATAGGCCGCCAGCGTTTCCTCATCATAAACAATCTCCATACCTCGTCCACCAAGTACATATGAAGGTCGGGCAAGAACTGGATATCCGATTTCATTTGCAATTTTTTGGGCTTGTTCAAATGATCCAGCCATACCGAATTTTGGCGCTCGCAAATTTTGATCTTTGAGAAGTTGCCCAAACAAACCGCGGTCTTCAGCGATATCAATAGCTGCAGGACTAGTTCCCACAATCGGAACACCTGCGGCTTGCAATCTGGCAGCCAGACCCAATGGAGTTTGACCACCAAGTTGAACTACAACACCAACAATTGGACCCACGGCAAGCTCGGCTTCATAAACTTCCATAACATCTTCAAAAGTTAATGGTTCAAAATAGAGTCGATCTGAAGTGTCATAATCAGTAGAAACGGTTTCAGGGTTGCAATTAATCATGATTGTTTCAAAATCCATAGCACGCAGAGCAAAAGCGGCATGAACGCAGGAGTAATCAAACTCGACACCCTGTCCGATTCTATTTGGACCACTGCCTAGAATAATTACTGCTGGTTTGGTTCTAGGTTCAACCTCTGTCTCATAATCATAAGATGAGTAATGATATGGAGTCATTGCTTTAAATTCAGCAGCGCAGGTATCAACCGTTTTATAAACTGGATGAATTCCAAGAATTGATCTGCGTTTTCTCAAATCATCTTCAGTGCTTCCAGTTAGTTGTGCTATTTGCAGATCTGAAAAACCTAACCGCTTAGCATCTCTAAGCATTTTTTCGCTGATCTCCCCGGGCTGAAGTAGTAAATGCGCCATTTTGTTGATGATCTCAATCTGAGCCAAAAACCACGGATCTATAAAACTAGCTTCATGTGCTTGCTCGACTGTCGCCCCGAGGAACATCGCTTGTTGAACTGAGTGAATTCGACTCTCGGTTGCTACTCCGGCTTCGACTAACAACTCTTCTTTACTTTTAGAAATCTGATCCCAAGAAAAAGAACTTCCCTTTTTCTCGAGAGATCTAAGCGCTTTTTGCAGCGCCTCCGGAAAAGATCTTCCTATTGCCATTGCCTCTCCAACACTTTTCATAGTTGTTGTGAGGCGATTATCGGCGGCAGGAAATTTTTCAAAGTTAAAACGGGGAACCTTGACAACGACATAATCAAGAGTCGGTTCAAATGATGCAGGCGTTTCTTGAGTGATGTCATTCTTAATTTCATCTAACGAATAACCAATTGCAAGTTTGGCGGCTATTTTGGCAATTGGGAATCCAGTTGCCTTAGATGCTAACGCGCTGGAACGAGAAACCCGTGGGTTCATTTCAATCACTACAATTCGACCATCTGCAGGATTGACCGCAAATTGGATATTACATCCACCAGTATCAACACCAACCGCTCTGATAATTCCAATAGATAAATCCCGCAATTTTTGATATTCAACATCGGTCAATGTCATAGCAGGAGCAACAGTTATTGAGTCCCCTGTGTGAACTCCCATCGGATCGAAATTCTCGATCGAACAAACAACAACCACATTATCTTTATAGTCGCGCATCATCTCTAACTCAAACTCTTTCCATCCGAGAATGGATTCCTCAATCAAAACTTCAGTCGTTGGGCTGTACCGCAATCCAGCACCGGCTATCTCAGTTAACTCATCTTTCGAATATGCAATGCCAGAACCTAATCCACCCATCGTGAATGATGGCCTCACTACAACCGGATAGTTAAATCTTTCAGCGGCTTTATAACAATCTTCAATGGTGTGACAAATCATCGATCCAGCAGATTCGCCACCAATGGATGCGACTATCTCTTTAAATAATTGCCGATCTTCCCCTCGTCTAATCGCATCAACATTTGCACCAATTAAGCGGGTTTTATATTTCTCTAAAATTCCAGCATCATGTAATGAAATTGCTGCGTTGAGAGCCGTCTGCCCACCTAATGTTGCCAAAATTGCATCTGGTCGTTCTTTAGCGATCACTTTTTCGACAAACTCAGGTGTAATAGGTTCGATATAAGTTGCATCTGCAAATTCCGGGTCAGTCATAATCGTGGCCGGATTAGAGTTTATTAAAATGACTCGGATTCCTTCGGCTTGTAAAACTCGACATGCTTGAGTGCCCGAATAATCAAATTCGCATGCTTGACCAATAACGATTGGGCCAGAACCAATTACTAGAACACTTTTAATTTCATTAAGACGCGGCATGAATTCCGCCTTTCATCAAATCCACAAAACGATCAAACAAGTAACCAGCATCATGAGGTCCTGCGGCTGCCTCTGGGTGGTACTGAACACTAAACGCTGGCCGATCCAGCAAAGCTAAACCTTCTACTACGCCATCATTTAAGCAGACATGGGTGACTTCACCTTTGCCATAAACGGTGTCAAAACTTCCATCTACCGGAGCTTGCACTGCGAACCCATGATTGTGCGCAGTGATCTCAACTTTATTGGTGGTTTTATCTAATACTGGTTGGTTGATACCACGATGACCGTAACGCAATTTATAAGTTTCGAAACCAAGTGCTCTTCCAAATATTTGATGTCCAAAACAGATACCAAAAATTGGGATCTGTTTTAATAAAAGTTCGCGCACTAAAGCAACAACTTCAACCATGGTTGATGGATCTCCGGGTCCATTTGAGAGAAATACTCCATCTGGTGAGATTTCTAACAATTGCTCCATAGATACATCTTGCGGGAAAACATGAACCTCTATCCCCCGTTCTGACATCAAACGTGGAGTTGCGGCCTTGATGCCTAAATCAATAGCGGCAACTGTAAATAGTTTTTCTCCGATTGCTGGAACAATATATTTTTTCTCCGTAGAGACCTCTGCAGATAGTTGCGAACCACTCATCTCGGGTGATTTACGTACCAGCTTTACCATTTCTTCTCTAGATAAATCCATATTTGAAAAGATTCCAACCCTCATTACTCCACATTCACGGAGATGGCGGGTGATCGCCCTCGTATCTACATTACAAATACCGACTATTCCTTGAGCTACTAGATCATCTTCCAATGAACGTTGTGCTCGCCAATTTGAAACTATTGGTGAGGGATCTCTGACGACAAAGCCAGAAACCCAAATCTTGAGAGATTCCTCATCAGTTTTATTCATTCCGGTGTTACCAATATGTGGTGCGGTCATAATTACCACTTGGCGGTGATAAGAAGGATCCGTCAAAGTTTCTTGATAGCCAGTCATCCCCGTTGAAAAAACTGCCTCACCATAGGTTTCACCATCGCTACCCCATGATTCGCCTTCAAAAATTTTGCCGTCATCTAAAACAAAGAATGCATTTCCCATTAGCGCGCGACCATTTCAGTTGAAATCATTGTTGGCTTTCCTTGAAAAAATACATGCCTTACTTGTCCAGGTAGATCTATTCCTACAAACGGAGTGTTCTTGCTTTTAGAAATCTGTTCTTCTGCAACTACGACTTTGCTCTTACTTGGATCGTAGATGCAGATATTTGCAGGTGCTCCAACTGCTAAAGCAATTCCTTGCCCTTTGGCTCTTCCGATTTTTGCCGGGGTAATCGACATCCGATCAGCAACTTGAGACCAATTGAGTAATCCGGTATCAACCATGGTTTTTTGGACTACCGACAACGCTGTCTCAAGTCCGATCATTCCATTTGCCGCTCCAGCCCATTCACATTCCTTGTCCTCTGCGGGATGTGGGGCGTGGTCTGTGGCGACGATATCAATCGTTCCATCCGCCAATCCCATGCGAAGCGCTGCAATATCTTCATGGCTGCGCAAAGGAGGATTTACTTTGAATTTTGGATCATAAGATTCGACAAGTTCATCGGATAAAAGCAGATGATGTGGTGTTACTTCAGCCGTGACATCGATTCCGCGGGATTTTGCCCACCGGATAATGTCTACGCTACCTGCGGTCGATACATGACAGATGTGCAATCTGGATTTAACATGTGATGCAAGCAAAACATCTCTCGCAATTATGCCTTCCTCTGCAACAGCTGGCCAACCTCGCAATCCCAATCTTGCGGATACGGTTCCTTCGTTCATCTGCGCATTCACAGTTAATTTGGGATCTTGCGCATGTTGAGCGACTACTCCATCAAATTGGCGTACATATTCGAGTGCTCGACGCATCATCTGTGAATCACTCACACATTTTCCGTCATCACTAAAAACTCTTACTTGCGCGGCCGAATGAGCCATGGCTCCCAATTCAGCCATGCTTTCACCAGCTAAATCTTTAGTGACTGCACCAACAGCAAAAACTTCACACCAACCGGCTTCTTTACCTAAGCGCACAACCTGTTCGACCACCCCTGCGGTGTCTGCAACCGGATCAGTGTTTGCCATTGCAAAAACTGCGGTGTATCCACCACGAGCAGCAGCACGAGTTCCAGTTAAAACTGTTTCGGCATCTTCACGTCCGGGCTCCCGGAGATGAGTATGAAGATCGACTAATCCAGGTAACGCAACACAACCAGATCCATCCAAGATATTTTCATAACTCTTAGACGGTTTGCTGGAAATTTCAGCAATCACGCCATCTGCGATGCCGATATCAACTTTTTCACCGTTTACTAACTCAACATCTTTGATTAAGTAAGTGCTCATGAGCCAACTCCAATATTTCCACCGAGAAGTAAGTAAAGAACTGCCATACGCACGCTGACTCCGTTTGCAACTTGTTCCAAGATCACTGACTGGACTCCATCAGCGCACTCTGCAGAAATCTCTAAACCTCTATTCATAGGCCCAGGGTGCAAAATTAGCGCTCCTTTTTGTAACAAATTCATGCGATCTAGATTTAGCCCAAACAACCTTGAATACTCCCTAGTCGATGGGAAAAAGGAGTTTTGCATTCGCTCACTTTGGACTCGGAGCATCATTACCGCATCAACTTCCGGCAAAACTTCATCAATCGCGTATGAAACATCAACAGGCCAACTTTCAACACCGACAGGAATCAATGTTGGAGGTGCAACTAAAGTTATTTTCGCTCCCAGAAGATTGAGGAGTAAAACATTGCTACGAGCAACTCTTGAATGTAGTACATCTCCAACTATTGCAATGTGTTTTCCGTTTAGGTCACTTCCAACACTTCCTAAATGACGTCTAATCGTAAATGCATCAAGTAATGCTTGGGTTGGATGTTCATGCGTGCCATCGCCAGCATTAATCACAACTCCATTTGTCCATCCAGCAAGTCGATTTGCTGCTCCAGATTCTGGATGGCGAAGAACTACTGCATCAGCGCCCATGGCTTGCAAAGTCAGCGCTGTATCTTTTAGTGATTCACCTTTACTAACACTAGAACCTTTAGCAGAAAAATTAATAACATCTGCCGATAAACGTTTAGCCGCAGCTTCAAAAGAGATTCGGGTTCTAGTTGAATCTTCATAAAACAAGTTGACGATAGTTCGACCACGAAGTGTTGGTAATTTCTTGATTGGCGCATCAGAGATCTTTGCTAATTCTTCTGCAGTATCCAAGATCAAAAGAGCTTGATCATGGTTCAGATCGCCAATTGATAACAAGTGACGTGGCAACTCTGTAACTACCTCAGGACTCATTTGCACCTGCAATCACAATTTGATCTATCTCATCGATTTCACTAATTGAAACTCGAACAATCTCATCTGCTGATGTCGGTAAGTTTTTGCCTACGTAATCCGCGCGGATCGGAAGTTGGCGATGTCCACGATCGACTAAAACCGCTAGCTGAACTTCAGCCGGACGACCAATTTCACCAAGTGCATCTAGTGCTGCCCTGATTGTTCGTCCAGAGAAGAGGACGTCATCTACCAAGACCACAATTTTGTTCTCCACTCCACCAGATGGAATAACTGTTGGAGTCAATGCACGTGGTGGTCTCGAGCGAAGATCGTCACGGTGCAAAGTGATATCTAAAACGCCATTAGGGATTTCGCGATTTTCAATTGATTCGATGATTTTTGCCAACCGAGCCGCCAGATAGGCACCACGAGTTGGAATTCCAAGTAAAAGCAGATTTTCCGAACCACGATTTTTTTCAATAATTTCATGGGCAATACGGGTTAACGCCCGGGAGATATCTCCCTCTTCCAGCACTATTTTCGCTGGCTTCACTGGCTTCACAGCACTCATCGACTCACTCCTTCCCCGCCTCTCTGGACGGGTCGTTAAAGGACAGGTGTGAATATACACAGCATCGATATAGATCTACTAATTCTGATCCGTGTCGAAAAATTTTCGCCGAAAACTCTTTAAATATGACAAATGACCTATAGGCTCACATCTATGTCAAAACCAATCACAATTACAAAGATCCGCACAATCTTGACCTCTCCGGAGAAGATTCCGCTAGTGATCGTCAAAATTGAAACCTCAGAACCTGGTCTGTATGGACTTGGGTGCGCCACTTTCACACAACGCTACCTAGCTGTAGCGACCGCCATAGATGAGTACTTGGCGCCATTTTTAATCGGTCGCGATGTTTCTCAAATTGAAGATATCTGGCAGACCTGCATGACCAGCGCATATTGGCGCAACGGACCAATCACCAACAACGCCGTTTCCGGAATTGATATGGCACTCTGGGATATCAAAGGCAAAGTTGCCGGAATGCCGGTCTATGACTTGCTTGGTGGAAAAACCCGCGAAGCCGCAGCTGTCTATCGCCATGCTGATGGAAAATCCTTAACTGAGGTTGAAGACAATGTTCGTAAATACATGGAGCAAGGTCTGCTTTATATCCGTTGCCAAATGGGTGGTTATGGTGGTCGTATCGATCAGATCAAATCTCCAGAAGGTGCACTTCCTGGTGCTTACTTTGATCCGCACGGTTATGCGCGCAATACCGTTAAATTATTTGAACATATGCGTAACACAGTTGGACATGACATAGAACTTTTACATGATGTCCATGAGCGATTGGCACCAATTGAAGCGATTCGTTTATCTAAAAATTTAGAGCCGTACCGTTTATTTTTCTTAGAGGATGCCCTTGCACCAGAACAAGTTGACTGGTTTGCAATTATGCGAAACCAAAGTTCCACACCAGTTGCAATGGGCGAATTATTCACCCATCCGCAAGAGTGGTTGCCTTTGATTCAGAATCGCTTAATTGACTTCATTCGTTGTCACATCAGCACAATTGGTGGAATCACACCTGCTAAGAAATTGGCGCACCTCTGTGAAGCATTTAGCATTCGAACTGCATGGCATGGTCCGGGAGATGTCTCTCCTATTGGTCATGCCGCTAATTTGCACATCGATGTAAGTTCAGCAAACTTTGGTGTTCAAGAGTGGTGGGGACCATCTGACAAAATTCAAGAAGTATTCCCCGGAACTCCAATTCTTAAGGGTGGTTATGTCTATCCAAATGACAAGCCTGGTTTAGGTATCGATATCGATGAGAAATTGGCAGCCCAGTTCCCTTGCGATAACAAAGATGCGGTTAAAGATATGTGGACCACGGCGAGAACTCCAGATGGTGGTGCTTGGAGACCATAAGCGGCCATAAGCGATCATAAGCGACCATAACGGTTACTTGTGGATAGCTAATTGCCGTAAGTAGTAATTGAACCTACCTTTCGTTGTAAATCAACGGAAGGTAGGTTTTTTCATGGAAGAGATTAAAAAACAAGCAGCCCAGGAGTTAGGTGCGCGCTTGCGGATAATCCGTAAATCCCAAAAAATGAGTTTGCAGGAGGTCGAAAAAAGATCCAATGGGCATTGGAAAGCGGTGGTAATTGGATCTTATGAACGTGCCGATCGCGCGCTTTCGGTCGGAAAATTAGCTGAACTACTACATTTTTATCAAGTGCCGATCTCATCATGTTTTTCAATGCCAAGTACTGGAAAGGTAGAAATACGACAGCTAATTCTTGATCTTCATAAATTTCGGAATATGGGTGAACTCGGAGAACAAGTTGCACCTGCGCAACGCTATATCTCAGCTATTACTACAAAACGTGAAGACTGGAACGGTCAGATGTTATCGCTTAGAAAAAGCGATCTAGAAACTTTGGCGATTTTGTTTGAAACAAGTGAAGTCGCCCTTTTTGAACAATTTGAAAAATGGGGCGTTCTTATACATCCCCTACAGCAGGCGTAACTAGTAACTCTTTATTTATTTCTCCTAGAACGCCATTTATAAATCCAGCGGACTCATCTGTTGAAAGATTTTTAGCCATAGTTACAGCCTCATCGATCGCCACTGCATTTGGGACATCTGAACACCATTTAATTTCATAAATTGCAATTCGCAAAATATTGCGATCAATCCCAGGCAAGCGGTCTAGATCCCATTCTTTTGCATGAGCAGTGATCGCATTATCTATCTCGAATTTGTATGCCATAACCCCATTTACCAGCAGACGCGCAAACTCAGCAATTGCTGGAGTGTTCTCATCTAGCCGTTCTTCTAAAAATGCGGTTGCAGCACGGCCGCGCAACTCTGCTTCATACAAAATGTCTAAAGCCCGTTTTCGTCCCTTTGACCTTGCTGACATTAGTTAACGCGACCCAGGTACGAACCATCTCGGGTGTCGACGCGAACCTTTTCATCTTGATTAATAAATAACGGAACTTGAATTTCAACTCCAGTTTCTAAAGTTGCTGGCTTGCTGCCGGCACTAGAACGATCACCTTGTAATCCCGGCTCTGTATAAGTAATTTTCAATTCTACAGATGCCGGCAATTCAATAAATAATGGTTCACCTTCGTAAACTGCAACGACGGCCTTAACTTCTTCTAACATGTAATTTGCAGCATCTCCTACCGTTGCGGCAGTGATCGTCATCTGGTCGAAAGTTTCTTTATCCATAAATACAAAATCGTCGCCATCTTTATATAGATAAGTCATATCTCGCTTATCAACAGTGGCAACTTCGATCTTTAACCCAGCGTTGAAGGTTTTATCTACTACCTTGCCAGAAAGCACATGCTTAAGTTTGGTCCGTACGAAAGCCGGACCCTTTCCAGGTTTGACATGTTGAAACTCAACAACATTCCAAAGTTGGTTATCGATATTTAACGTGATGCCATTTTTCAAATCATTGGTAGTAGCCAATTTGGATTCCCATCCTAAATATTTAAAGAGTGAGGTGATTCTACCTTGCTTTTATTGTTGAAATTGCCCGCAAAGCCAACTCATATGAGTTCAATCCAAATCCACCAATAGTTCCATTTACTACTCCTGAAACAACAGAGGTATGGCGAAACTCTTCTCTGGATAATGGATTTGATAAGTGAACTTCAATTACCGGAGCTTTCAACATTGCAACGGCATCTCTTATTGCATAAGAATAATGAGTGAAGGCGGCCGGGTTGATTATCACTGGAACTTTCTCATCCGCTGCTTTATGTAACAAATGAATGATTTCAGTTTCGTCATCACTTTGGAAGACTGAAACTGTATGCCCTAATTCCTTCCCGGTTTTCTCACAAAAATCCACCAAATCAGGGTAAGCAATATCTCCATATGTGGCACTATCGCGCAGGTCTAATCTTCCAAGATTAGGTCCATTGATTACCCAAATATTCATATAGATATTTTCTCATAAGCGATCGTCAGATCTGCCTCAGACGCTCCTTCGAGCCGTTTAATTTTTTCTACATTTTCAAGCAACACAAAGCGCAGTTGGCCATTTCTTACTTTCTTATCGCGACCCATTCGCTCGATTAATTCTGGTAAAACCGATTTTTTATAAGAAATTGGCAAAGCTACCGAAGATAAAATTGCACGATGTCTATCCACAAATTTTTGATCGCAAAAACCAACTTGTAGTGCTAGTTCGGCGGCGAAAACCATTCCAACAGAAACCGCATCTCCATGTCTCCAGGTGAACTCTTCAACTGCTTCGATCGCATGACCAAGTGTGTGGCCATAATTCAAAATCTCACGCAATGAAGCTTCTTTTAGATCAGCAGAAACCACATCAGCCTTAACTTGAATGGAACGTTGAATGACCTCTAGTAACTGCGGTGAATGCCATTGCAACAATTTCTGCGAATCTGCTTCGAAAATCTTAAGTATCTCTTCATCTGCAATAAAGCCACATTTAATAATTTCTGCCAGGCCCGAGCGCAATTCGTCGATCGGAAGTGTTTCTAAAAAATTCGGGTCAACAAATACTATTTGTGGTGAGTGAAACGCACCTACTAAATTTTTACCTGCCGGAATATTTATTCCAGTTTTTCCTCCGATGGCTGCATCAACCATTCCAGCAACTGTTGTTGGCACACTTGCCCAGTTGACCCCACGCAACCATGAGGCAGCCGCAAATCCCGCTAAATCAGTTGTAGCCCCTCCTCCAATACCAATGATCCAATCGCGGCGGGTAAAATTGTGCGCCGATAGAGTATTCCAAATTTCAATTAATACCTCTGCGCTCTTTTGAGATTCTCCCTCTGGAAGTTCGATCATTACTAATTCCTGTTGTAAATCCCATTCGGCTGAAATTTTATCGACAACTTCACTTATTTCAGCGGGATACAAGAGTGCAACTTTTGAGCAATCTTTCAATAAAGGTTTTAAATTGCCTACGTCAAGATCGCCAATCAAAACATCATATTTATGTTCGGCTGAAATATTAATCTTCTTCATTTCGACAACTCCTTCCGAAGTGAATCCACAGTCTCGTTAGAACTTTTGTCATCTGTGTTGATCACATGGGTAGCTAAAGATTCATAAATATGCCGACGTTGCGCCATGAGAGCAACCCATCTTGCCCGTGGGTTGTCGATTAACAGGGGACGGTCTCGATTAAAACCAATTCTTGGCGCAGCACCAGTTATCGAAACATCCAAGAAAACGATCTCACTGCCTGAGTTACGGAGAAGTTCTTGGGTAACTTCACTCAAGATCGCTCCCCCTCCTAAAGATAAAACCCCATTCTCGGTGTTTAAAGCATGGGCAACCACTTCTTCCTCAATCGCCCGAAAATATCCTTCTCCTTGTTCTGTAAAAATATCTGAGATCGAAGTTTTCTCTCGTTCTTCAATCATTGAATCTGTATCTGAAAAACTCAGCCGCAGTTCATGACTTAATCCGCGTCCAACTGTGCTTTTTCCACAACCAGGAGGGCCGATTAAAACAATTTTAGGTGGCATGAGAAATTACTTTATTGCGCGGGCGTTTAAGTAGGAATCGAGATTTCGTTTCGTTTCACCCAAACTATCTCCACCAAATTTTTCTAGCAATGCATCTGCCAAAACTAAAGCCAGCATTGCTTCAGCAACTACACCTGATGCTGGGACTGCACATACATCTGATCTCTGATTGATGGCTTTCGCAGGTTGCATGGTCGCAGTATCGATAGTGTCTAATGCGCGTGGGACTGTAGAGATTGGTTTCATTGCAACTCTTACTCTTAGCAATTCGCCAGTACTCATTCCACCTTCAGTTCCGCCAGCGCGTCCTGATCTACGTTTTACAGTTCCATCTGGATTTAATTCAATCTCATCATGTGCAACTGATCCACGTCTTGTAGCAGTGGTGAAACCATCGCCGATTTCGACACCTTTCATTGCTTGAATACTCATCATCGCTCCAGCAATACGGCCATCAAGCCTGCGATCCCAATGAACATGTGAACCAAGACCAGCAGGTAAACCAAAAGCTAATACTTCAACAACTCCACCCAAGGTATCTCCGGCTAAATGCGCATCTTCGATTTCGGCAACCATCCGCAAACTACTTGCTGGATCACTTGCTCGCACTGGATCAGCATCAATACTCTCCATTTGGTCTGCGGTAGGCATCGCGTAACCTTCAGGGAGTCGCGCTGAACCAATCGAAATAACATGGGACAAAATTGTGACACCTGCTGCTTGGTGCAAAAATGCTCGCGCTACTGCGCCAAGTGCGACTCGTGCAGCAGTTTCTCGTGCACTCGCTCTCTCTAAAATCGGACGTGCATCATCAAAATCATATTTTTGCATTCCAACTAAATCTGCATGTCCAGGTCGTGGACGAGTTAATGGTGCGTTCCTCGCCAATCCTTCGAGTTCGGAAGGATCTATTGGGTCAGCGCCCATCACAACCTGCCATTTTGGCCATTCGCTATTGGCGACCTGAATTGCGATCGGTCCACCTTGGGTTAAACCATGCCGGATCCCACCCAAAATACTGATCTGATCCGCTTCAAAACTCTGCCGGGCACCTCGACCAACCCCGAGCCGGCGTCTGCGTAAGTGGTAATCCAAATCAGCGCTGGTGACCGCTACCTGAGCTGGCAACCCCTCTAAAATTGCGGTCAAAGCGGGTCCGTGGGACTCTCCTGCAGTTAGCCATCTCAACATGGCGTAATTCTCGCAGATACTTACCCTTTCATGTGCAACATCTGCCAGATCTGCCAGATCCGTCAGATCGGCCAGATCCAGATAGCTGCCGCGAGCATCGGTGCCGCAAAGGCAATCCCACCCTTAAAGCGCTTTGGTCGAGATTTACCCAGAGTTGAAAGCAAGCCCAAAATCGCGGCCAATAAGGTGAAATTGATCAATTCAAGAAATGTGACCCGACCTATTACTAAACCAATCAGGCCAGCGAGTTTTACATCACCGATTCCAATTCCTCCTCTAGAAATAATATTTAATAACCCAAAAAATATTAGAAATTCAACTCCGCCTATTATCGAATCCAAAAAATAGTGCTGAAAAAGTTGGATCAGTAGCAGTAAGAGTGATAAATATCCAGTGATGAAATTTGGTATCCGATGGAATTCGTAATCAATCAAAATTATAGACCAACCAATGATTAATAATGAGAGCGCTGCTAAATTCAGATTTTGTGAGAGTGCGCCAGCCAAAATCAGGGCAATAAAGAGGTAGAGCAAAAAGGTTTTGAATCTTTGCGGATCAGTATTAAATCTGCGACAAAGAAAAATATGAATTAAGTAACCCAAAATGTAAAAAGTTACTAAAGCAAATATCTCCATCGACAAAAAATAAGCCAAAAGATTTTGCGATCAAAGGTGCAACTCTTATGCGTTAATCAAACACCCAACTTCTGCAATCCTGCGGCTCGCATGGTTACTGCTAGTGAGCGCAAATCTAAAGTTAACGGTTCAGCAGCCATTAACTCAATCTGGCCAATTCCCTGCTCAACAAGTAGATCTAATCCATCAATGTACTTGCCACCTGCATCTTGCCAGCGCCCTAATAATTTGGTCGGCCATGGTGAATAAAGGGATTCAAATAAAACCCCTGTTGTTTGTGAAGGAATTAAATGATCTGTCGCTCCGGATGGCGTAGTAGCGATAATTAGCTTTGCCGATAATCCAGATTGCGCTTCGCTCCAATCTTTAACTTCTACCGTAGCCGAAATTGAACTATTAATTAATTGAGCGGCTCTTGATGCACTGCGACTATAAACCGTAATCGTTCTACCACGACTATCAAGGGCAGCAATCGCAGAACGCGCAGTAGCTCCGCCACCTAAAATCGTGATCTCATTTGGAATAACGATTTCGGCCTTGGTTAACGCTTGAGCGAATCCAGAAACATCAGTTGAATAAGCGCTAATTTCATGATCTTCGAAAATTAAAGTATTTGCTGCATTAATTCTTTTAACTAATGGATCTAAGGAGTCAGCAATCATTAATGCTTCTTCTTTTAACGGCATAGTTAATGAGAGTCCGCGGAAAATCTTTCGGTTGTCTGCAATGAACTGCGCCAGTTCGCCACTTTTTACTTCAACCGCGGTGTAATCCCAATCCCAACCCAATACTTCATATGCACATTTATGCAAAGTAGGCGAAAGTGAATGCCCGATTGGAGAACCAAGTACTGCGGCTTGAATCACTTGCTCCCCTTAAATAAACCAGCTTTGTAATTACGGATAAATTCAGCTTTAAATTTTAGGAACTCTGGATACTTATCGGAAAACCTAGTATCCCCAGGTGCAACGGTAACAAAGTAGAGCCAATTCCCGGGGGTAGGGGTGATGGTTGCCGTAAGCGCAGCGCTACCTGGAGATCCGATCGGTCCAGGAGGTAAACCCTTGTACTTATAGGTGTTGTACTTTGAAGATGATTTGAGTTCTCGGTTAGTTACCCGAATCTCACCTCTACTCTGATTCGCATACATCAAAGTTGAATCCATCTGCAACGCCATACCAATTTTTAACCGATTATAAATAACAGTAGCGATCTTGCCAAAATCATCCTGATTGAACCCTTCACCTTGAACGATTGAGGCGATAGTTAAAAGTTCCCGTGGTGAAAGATTGCGATTTTTAGCGGCAGCATAAAATTGCAATCTTTCTAACTCTTGTGCAAATCTATTAATCGCACTTTGCAGCAAACCGGTAAGAGCGGCCGGATCCTCTCCTGGCAAAATCGTATAATTTGCTGGAAAGAACAATCCCTCTGAATTGTTCTCATTGAATTGATTTGGGGCCTTTAAATCTGCAAATGCTTGATCAACTTGATCAGCCTTAAATCCCTCATTAATTAGATTTTTGCGGATTTCACCTATCCTGGCACCTTCTACAATTAAAAATTTACCTTGCAACCGTTTCTTATCCAGTAATTGGGCAATGGCTTCTTTAGCTGATAAATGAGTATTGAGTAGATACAACCCCGCAGAGATACTCTCCGCCCTTTTATCGCCAGTTGCTGCTCTGAAAAATATCAAAGAGGTTTTTACTACACCTGCCTTGGCCAAGATTCGACCAATTTCAACACCGGAACTTCCCGCTGGAATATTTACTTCGATTTCCGTTCCAGCCGTGCCCGCTGGATAATCCAAATCTGGATGAGTTTGATTCCAAAACACCACCCCAAAAATCAAAACAACAAAAACAATTACTATAGAAAATATTGCTTTCAGATTCAAAGATTTTTTCGGAGCAACTAAATCATTTTCCACCGAATCAACCATTCGCATCAAGGTAACTTTGCAAAATGTTTACAGCAGCAATCTGATCAATCACGGCTCTGCCATCTTTCGCACTTCGACCGCTAGCCCTTAACGCTTGATTCGCTAAAGTTGTCGTAAACCGTTCATCAAAGGTAAGAATTGGCAGATCGGGAAGATGTGCCGTTAATTGCTTTATAAAATCATTAACCAAATTTGCCGCATGACTTATTTCGCCACTTAAGGATCTAGGTAAACCCACAACAATGGCAACTATCTCCTCTGATTCACAGATTAAACTTATTTGAGCAATTAACTCTGGCCCCGAAGGTAAAGTTGAGAAAGGTGTTGCTAATATTCCATCAGGATCACAAATTGCGACACCGATCCTGGTGCTTCCAAAATCAAGGCCTAACTTTCGCCCCTTTTTCATCTTCTAATCTTACTTGACTCTATTTAAGGGCAAGTATCTGATCCTTGATTGATTTCAGCGCGTTTTGAACTGCGGATGTATCGACGCCGCCGCCTTGTGCAAAATCATCTTTCCCGCCACCACCACCGCCCAATGCTTTCGCACCAGTGCGCACTAATTCACCAGCTTTTAAACCAGATTTCCGAGCACTCTCATCACAAGCCACCACTAAAACTGGTTTATCTTCATTGTTACTGATTAATGCCACCACTGCGCCGGCGCCCAAAAGATTTCTAATCTCAAGCGCAACTGTCCGTAAATCATCTCCAGAAACTCCATCGGAAAGTTGGGCTAAGACCACTTTATTATTACCAATCTGCTCTGCCTTATCTGCAAGTGGCTTAACTAAACTCAAAGCATCTTTACTTTTCGCACCAGAAATTTCACGCTCGATGCTTTTAACTCGCTCAAGCAGTGCACTTATTCGCTCAGGTAACTCTTCGGATCTGGTTGATTTCACCATATCCCCGACCAGATTTAAAATGGCATGCTCTTTTGCATAAAAACGGTATGCATCAACTCCAACAAGAGCCTCTACTCTGCGGACTCCTGCTCCAATTGATGATTCCCCTAATAATTTAATTACTCCTAGTTGGCTAGAACGAGATACATGTGTTCCTCCACATAGTTCTTTAGCCCAATCACCTACTGAAACAACACGAACTTCTGAACCATACTTCTCACCAAATAAGGCCATCGCCCCAACAGCTTTTGCCTCATCTTGAGTCATTACTTCGGCAGTAATTTCTAAATCAGTTACAAGTAAGGAGTTAACGCGATCTTCGACTTCACTCATAGTGGCTTGCGATACTGCTCCGACTGCTGAAAAATCAAATCTGAAACGTCCTGGAGAATTTTCAGAACCTGCTTGTGTCGCAGTTTCGCCCAATGCTTCTCGGAATGCTTTATGAACCATATGAGTTGCAGTGTGAGCGCGCGAAATTCCGGCACGCCGATCAATATCGATCTCCGCAAATCCACTCTCATTAACTAGTGCTTCGCCACTTACCACTTTTCCTCTATGTAAAAATAGATTCGGTACTGGTGTTTGCACATCATCTATTTCAATTAATGCGCCATTTGCAGTGCGGATGAAACCAGTATCAGAGAGTTGTCCACCGCCTTCGGCATAAAAAGGAGTTCGATCTAACATTATTTCAATTTCATCGCCGGCTTTAGCGGCAGAAACGGGGGCACCATCAACGAGAAGATACTTAATCTTTGATTCACTTTTTGTTTGCGTATAACCAGTAAATTCAGTTGTTCCAGATTGATCTAAAGCGGCACGGTAAATTGAAAGATCAGCATGACCAGATTTTTTAGCACGCGCATCTGCTTTAGCACGATCGCGCTGCTCTTTCATTAATTTACGGAAAGCATCCTCATCGACGGTCAACCCTTGTTCTGAAGCCATTTCTAAAGTCAGGTCGTATGGAAATCCATAAGTGTCATGTAACTTGAAAGCGTCAGAGCCGGATAAAGATTTTGCCCCGCTTTTTTTAGTTGCCCCTGCTGCAGAATCAAAAATTAAAGTACCTGATTTTAATGTTTGCAAAAATGCACTCTCTTCACCTACTGCAATTTCTAGGATGCGTGCTCTATCGGTATGTAACTCCGGATATTGCGGAGACATTGCTGCGATAGCAGTTGTAATCAACTCGTGAGTGGTTGGGTCTCCAGAACCAAGTAATCTCATGTTACGAATAGTTCGACGCATCATTCTGCGAAGTACATAACCGCGACCTTCATTACCTGGAGTTACACCATCACCAATCAACATCGCCGCTGTACGTGCATGGTCGGCGATAACACGCAACGAAACATCAGAGCCGATTGACTTTCCGTACTTTACATTTGCTAGGGCGCTGGCTTTATCCAAAATTAATTTAGTAGTGTCGATTTCGTAGATATTTTCCACGCCTTGCAGTAAAGCCGCAGTTCGTTCTAAACCTAAACCGGTATCAATACTTTTTTTCGGTAACTCTCCCAAGATTGGAAAATCAGATTTTCCATTTCCAGCACCGCGTTCTGATTGCATAAAGACCAAATTCCAGATCTCCATGTACCGATTTTCATCGGCAATTGGGCCACCTTCGGCGCCATGTTCTGGACCACGATCAAAGTAAATCTCCGAACATGGACCACAAGGGCCGGGAACTCCCATGGACCAAAAATTGTCATCCATATCTCGACGTTGAATCCGTTCTTTAGGTACGCCGATTTTTTTGTGCCAAATATCTGCTGCTTCATCATCATCTAGATAAACCGTTACCCAAAGTTTCTCTGGATCAAATCCATATCCGCCATCAGATTGAGAACGGGTTAACAACTCCCAAGCTAAGGTGATTGCACCCTCTTTGAAGTAATCACCAAATGAAAAGTTTCCACACATTTGAAAAAATGATGCATGTCTGGTGGTTTTACCAACTTCATCAATATCTAAAGTTCGCACACATTTTTGAACTGATGTCGCTCTCTTGTATGGCGCAGGTATCTCACCAAGAAAATACGGTTTAAAAGGAACCATGCCGGCATTTACTAGTAATAAATTTGGATCATCAGCTATTAGAGAGGCAGAAGGAACGACAGTGTGAGTTAAACCAGCGCGATTGTCTTTTTCAAAGAAATCAAGCCAACGCTTTCGTATCTCTGCTGAATCCACACCAAATCCGTTCTACTAATGAAAATTAATCGCGATTTTTATTTCTTGCTTTTGCAATCCCCCATGCAACAGCGGCCATTTTGGCAGCTGGCCCACGGGAAAGAATTGAATCAGCAGCGGCGGTCAATCTTGTAGTAAAACCTTCTGCGCTTCTAGTGATGTTATCAATTCGCTCAAACTGCTTATTGGTGAGATTTACAGTTGTGGTGACCTCTTCAAGCAACGGAACCGTCTCTTGGCTGACATTTTTAATCGCAACGCCAGCTTCATCTAAAACTTTTCCAAATCTGATCACTGCATAAGCGATGGCCACCGCTACGACAGCAAGTGATGAGGCAGCGATAATTGCTGCAATTCCGCCTGCACTCATTTTGATCCCCCTAAAATCTCCCGAATCCGTTCCAAAGCCTTTGCCACTCTGGCTTCAGCTCCGTGAAGAGTTGGACGGTAATACTGCTTCCCGATCAACGGATCTGGAGCGTATTGGGCCGCAACTACTCCCTCTGGATAGTCATGAGGATACCGGTAATCCCCGCTGGCACCGAATGGCGTGGCCCCATCGCGAAGTGGTGGCGGAACCAACCCAATATTTCCACTGTTGACATCTTGGCGAGCCTCGGAAATTGCAATATTTACCGCGTTTGATTTAGGAGCCGTAGCGCAATAGACAGTGGCATGTGCCAACAACAACGCACCTTCTGGCATTCCTACCAATGCAACAGCTTGCGCCGCCGAAGTTGCAACAAGTAAAGCATTTGAATCAGCCATCCCAATATCTTCACTTGCAAAGATCATCAATCTCCGAGCCATATATCTTGGATCTTCCCCCGCTTCAATCATGCGCGCTAGGTAATGAAGAGCCGCATCAACATCAGAACCGCGCATGCTTTTGATGTAGGCACTTATTACATCGTAATGTTGATCCACGTTGTATAAAACTATTGCTTGCGAAACTGCTTTTGCTAAATTATCAACAGTTATGACACCGCTATCTTGACTGGCACCGGCTGCAGCTTCTAAGTAAGTTAAAATTCTTCTGCCATCGCCATTGGATATCTTTATTAATTCAGATTTAGCATCTGGATCAATTTCAATTTTATTATTTAAACCCTTAGGATCCAACAAAGCTCGATCAATTAACTTCTCGGCAGACTCTTCACTTAGTGCATTTAAAGTCAAAACTAATGAACGGGATAATAATGGTGAGATTATTGAGAAAGCCGGATTTTCAGTTGTTGCAGCAACTAACGTAATTAACTTATCTTCAACGGCAGGCAGCAAGGCATCCTGTTGCGCTTTGTTAAATCTGTGGACTTCATCTATGAAAAGTAAAGTTTGTATCCCTTTGTGAGCCAATTGAAATCTTGCCGATTCAATCTCTTCGCGAACATCTTTGACGCCAGCATTTACCGCTGAGAGTTGCCGAAACCTGCGACCCTTTGATAACAACAAAGCTAATGAAGTTTTACCCACTCCTGGCGGTCCATATAAAATAATTGATGGCGGCGCACCTGGTAATCCATCTAACAACCTTCGGAGTGGAGTTCCCTCACTGATTAAGTGATCCTGCCCCAAGACCTCAGAGAGATTATCTGGACGTAGCCGTGCCGCAAGAGGTGCGTTTTCAGAGATTTCAACACCTTCGGATGAAGATAAATCTCCACCTTCTGTATCAAATGTAAATAACTCCATTTACGTGATTATCAGATCGTTGTTATAAAAGAAGATATATCTGTCAATGGAAGATTTGGTGTGCTGTGATTCTTGTGAGCAATTACCGCAGCAGTGTGATACTCCTCTAGCGCTGCGATAACTTTAGAATCTGCATATGGAGTTCCATCAACTATTGGACCCTTTACGCAATCGATAACCGCAGCCACATCATCACCTGCCAAGGTTCTATGCACTTCAAGAGCATGCGCGAGTGCAAGAACTTTGCTTCTATTGCTCTGTAAAATCTCTTCTGAGCGCTGTAACAACGTGGCCAAGTTGTCTTCGATGCGATCAGATAATGCATTTCGAAGTTCCTTTTGTGCGTTATCGCCAGGTTTACCTTTTCCACCGGGTGATCCTAATTCAAATCGTTTATTTGATGCGTGCGATGAAACGGTTGAACCCATTCCCCAATGGCCTTCCATAAAACTTGCAATAGTTGTGGCACTTTCTAGGTCGCCAGATACTCCCGAGGAATTATCTCCGGCGAAAAATAACCTTTCTCCTGAAAGCGAAGCTAGCGAAACCAAAATATCTGCTTCATACTCTGTTCGCCATCTTGTAAATTGATCATCTGGTGGAATGCTTGCGACCATTCCCAAATAATCAGAGCCTTTTTCAATAGTGGCCAGATCAATCATCATATGTCTGCGCATTACATGTGCCATGACTCCATGACAGGCTTCATGTATTGCCACAGCATGACGTTCACGTTCTATATATTCAACATCTTCTGGCGGGCCAAGCTCCTTTAATTGTTTGGCTTTAATTACGTCGACCCAAGTAATGCTGGTGCGACCATTTCTAATTGCGTTAATTAAGCCTTCATTGATTGTATCTTTGATAGTCGCGCCAGTTGCATATGGTGTGATCGTCGCTAATTTATCAATCTCTTCTGCAGTTAAAGAGTGTGAAACTTTGTCGAAGTACCCTTGGTAGGTACGCACTCGCCCTGGCTTGCTGGGATAACCCACGCGATACATTCGATCAATTCGACCCGGGCGCAGCAACGCCTCATCTAAGGCTTCCGGCATATTGGTAGCCATAACGGTAAGAATCCGATACTTAGGTGGTTGTTTTGGACGCATACCTAAAGTTCTACGAACGATCCGGTTAAAAAATCCACGCGGTTTTTTCAGTCCAGACATTTCAGTTAGTAACGCTTGCAAAGTTCCCATTCCGCCACCGCCACCGCCGGCAGCTCCGCCCATAACAAATTTGTCTCGAGTGATTAAATTTGCTGCGTCTTGGGATAAGTAATTACCACCGTGACATGAACTTCCGAAAACTTCGGATGTAAATCTGCCTTGACCTCCCGAAGGAGCAAGCCCGCGATTACCTAAAGAGTCTGCTTCATCAAAAAAAGCAACGACTCCCCCGTACCGCAAGGACAATTTCCGTAATTTACGAAACAACCCTTTCACTTTTAAAACACCAATACCAATAAACATGGCGTTGAATGCACCTGGATCCACAAAGACGAAAGGCTTGCCACTTTCTCCAGCCATTGATTCAGCCATTAGGGTTTTTCCAGTTCCAGGAGGCCCCCACAGCAAAATTCCACCAGGAACGTAACCGCCATACTTTTCGATCTCTTCTGGCTTTTCTAAAAACATTAAATTCTCACGGATTCTTGCCAATACGTGATCCTGACCCCAAACATCAGAGAAACGAGTTTTGATGTCATCTGGGAAATAAACATCAACGCCGCCACGAGACAAGAACCAGAACAATGCAACAAACTGAATCACGATAAAGACGACTGCAAAAAGCAACTGTCCTAATATCGGAAGCGCACTCCAAAGTGCTTTAGGTGCCAGAAATAATGCTTGAACGGGAGGTTGGTTATATACAGCTCCTAAAACCACACTTAAAAGTGCGATCCAAATCAATACCTTTATCGCTCTAGATAGTCGATAACGATTCCAATCACTGATTTTGTGTACTAGTCGATCGGTAAACGCAAAATATTTCTGCCAACCACCGTGATATGGGGCAGCAAATTCAGCAATCAGGAAATGTATCTGCCTAATTATTTCGATCCCAGCCAAAACAAAAAGCCAAGGTCGGGAACTTCCAACCTCATTTATCGCATCAGTGAAACCAAGCAAGGGATTGTCTGCCATCAAGGCCCACGCCAAAGTGAAGTAAACAATCGTCAGGGTGATTAAGAATTTCAATCTATCGAAAGCGCTTAAATGTATTCGAACTTTACGATCTGAATCACGCATTCTGCTTGTGTACTGTTCAACGTTGCTCATCGGACTCCCCTTACCGTAAACGAATCAGAAATCTTGTCTATCTCTTCAGAATTGGCCTTGAAGCATTTTGTAGTGCATCTAACAATAAAAAAATACAAAGTGCTTCGATCTTCTGAAATCAAAGATGTTTGCTTCACTGTTTCATTTAAAGAACCAGGTGGGGTAAATGAAAAAGTAGTTCGTACTCCACGGGCCCCTTCTTCTACTATTTCTTCATCATCTAAAAGAATGAAATCCGAAACTACGGTGCTCTGACCTGAATAGAGTTTAGTAACCGGAATAATTAAATCTCTTAGTGAATTTAGGGAAACTTCATTGCTCTCTTCCATCGTTAATTGACGGACTCTTATGAATGCAATTGGGTGCTCTGTTGGGTTGAGACCAAAAATTTCTTTTGGCAGGACGTTAGGTAATTTGCTATACGCCTCTTGCCAAAGAACTAAATTTGCCTTTTCAAGACCCGCCGCATCCGCACCTTTTCGTTCGGCTTTCCGTAGAATTTTTTCATCAATCTTTATCCACTTTGTGGGAGCTGTAAAATATGCACCGACATCTGGGTTTGCTGCATATCGCTGACTACTTTGGGCGCATCCTGTCAAAAGTAAAATAGTTGTTATGGTTAAAGCCAGCGCCCGCACTCTCATCTCTACTTCTCTGACTTCTCTAATTTCTCGCTCTTATCTATTCCTGCTTCTTTGCGTTGGGCTGGTGTGATTGGAGTAGGTGCACCAGTTAATGGGTCACCACCACTTGCAGTTTTCGGGAA
>WLKK01000016.1 GCA_009701305.1 Actinomycetota bacterium
GCAATTTCATATTGCGCTGGACTAGATGACCCGAAATGTTCTTCAGCAGAGTTTATGCAGTACTACGCTCTTATGCCAGCATGTAAATCTGTAAACGAAGTTGACTGCATCGAAAGCATTTATGCGGTTGCACCTGGTTCACCAGCACGCATCAAAGGAATCTATAAAGAATCTATTCCAAAGAAAGTCGCTAACCCTTACAACGCCGATCCTAATAACGGTTTACCCCAAGGATCAGTTTCTGGGGTATGGGAGATTCCAAACGTGAAACATGGTGGGGGTTCAACAGATTTCGTGGGAATAGTTTCCCGAGTCGGTACATTGAAGCGCAATGGCACAAATTGGGATGTGCAGGGTCGAGATTTTCGTGCTGCAATCTATCCCGTAAATGTAATTCGCGACTCCCGTTATAAAGCGAACGTTTCTGAAATAATAAAGCAACCTGACGGTGCGACGTGGATGGGAATTAATCACCCAAGCGAACTTCCGTTTGATGTCTGCGCAATTGTTGGTGATGGCGTTTGTGCTATGCGACAGAGTTTTCCTGAAAATATTGAATTCGGAATGGTTATTCGCTTTTCAAAGGTGATTAATGGGTGGATGCATGGCCGCATTGATTCTCCAGAAATTGATTACGAATTAACGAGTTACGGAACCCGCGTTGACATGAAGGGCCAATCCACCCGAGTTCCAATTTTGGCGGGTTTTGTGGCTCTTAGTGATTTTTCAAAGGATCTAAGCCAGAATCCAGAGCTAGATACGGGGAACGGTTCACTTACATACCGTGGCGCTAGCGGAGATTATACAATGGAACAATTAATTCTCTGGTCTAAACTATTGAAAGACAAGGCGGTAGCGAATCCAACACAGTGGATCTTCTACAATTTGCCAGAACAGGATATGGAAGCAGCCAGTAGCTGTATTAAAGACTCTAAAACATTAGCGGGTTTTGTGACTACTAACTCAACTACTTACACAGCCTCTCCACCTATTTATAACGAGCAAACTGGAACTCTCGATTACAAAGTAGCCTCTCCACATTTCCTTGCTGATGGGAAAGTCTTCCAAGGAAAATACAATCTATATATAGATTCAAAGGTTGCTCGTTGCATATACAATTTTAGCAGCGCTCCGATTTCAGCAACGGTAAGTATTACATCGGCCGATGGAGGACAGCAGAGCGTTGCAACAACTGTAGTAAGTGAACAAAGCGGGTGGCTACATTTAAGTGCAGTGGGCTTTACCTTTTCAACACCAACCTTGAAAGTTAAATTGACTCAAGGTCCCAATGCTGTAGTAGTGCAGACACCAGCGCCTGCTCCAACGCCAAGTGCTGAGGCAAAAGCACCAGAAGTAACGCCAACTGCTGAGGCAAAAGCACCAGCAGTAAAACCAGCCACAACGGCAACTGTGCAAGCTGTTAAACCAATTGCTGCGTCAAAAAAGAAAGTAACAATCACTTGCGTTAAAGGTAAAGTCATAAAAAAGGTAGCTGCTGTTTCTCCAAAGTGCCCAGCCGGATATAAGAAGAAGGCTTAGTTAAAACCCTTTCCAGCCAAAGCCGTATGTAGTACCTTCCAATTGTGCTGGAATACCGAGTTATTTTGCTACTGCGATCAACTGCCGGGTTGTTGGCCCTATCGGCTTTGGCATTGTTGCTTCGCCCAGGCAAACCTATTGCGCTACTAGGCTTAACCTCAAGTAGAGAGTTAGAGTGGAGCTTCCGACTGGTTGGGATCAGCAATCTTGGATTGGCGGCTTTGCTGACCCTAGCCGCGGCTTTCCTAGGTGAGCGAGGGTTACGGCAAGCAGCGGCAATCTTGCTGCTGATCAGCGCAGCAACCTTTGTTTTAACGATATTTCTACCAGGGGGATGGGGTTTGTGGCACCTGCTTTTACTAATCTTCGAGGTCACCCTCGCATCGGCTTACTTCTTCGCGCTCAAAGGGAGAAGACGTAATCGCTAAAGGAAACCCTCAACCATTACTTTAACTTGCCCGTGTTGGTGATTGATTCACGCAGGGGCAGGATTTACTCTTAGCAAACCTGCTTCCCCAGGTATAACAGGTCATCAGGAGCTAAAAATGGCGAATTCAGATTCAGATAACATCCAGTCCGGTCAGCCCGGTCAATTGGGTTATCGCGGCGCCATCGCCTGTTCAGCAGCGGGAATTTCTTATCGGCAACTTGATTATTGGGCGCGGACATCTTTAATCGAACCAAGCATTCGCAATGCCACTGGATCAGGAACTTCTCGACTTTACAGTTTTAGAGATATTTTAGTTTTGAAAATAGTTAAAAGATTGCTTGACACTGGAATCTCACTGCAAAATATTCGGACCGCGGTTGAACACCTTCGTGGCGCTGGAACTGCTGATCTGGCCAACTTAACTTTGATGAGTGATGGTGCCTCGATCTATGAATGCGCTAGTCCAGATGATGTAATCGATTTACTAAAAGGCGGCCAAGGGGTTTTCGGAATTGCGATCGGTTCGGTTTGGCGCGAAGTCGAGGGATCACTTGCCGAACTTCCAAGTGAGAATCTGCCTTTGCAGGAGTCAAATGACGAACTTTCAACACGTCGGCGACTCAAAGGCGCTTAAGCGCTTTTAAGCGGGAATACTGCGCCCACTTCGCCTAATCTGCACCTATAAACCGACAAGTGGTTTGGGTCTTTAGGGGAGTAGTAGATGGCTAGCGTAGATAAAGCAAATAATTTCGTTGATCGCCACATTGGCCCAGATGTTGCCGCAACAAATCAAATGCTTGATTTTTTAAATTATAAATCAACGGATGAATTGATTTCAGCTGTACTACCAACATCTATTTCGACAGATCTTGATAATGCGAATTTGCCAAAATCAGCAAGTGAGGTTGAAGTAATTTCAGAGTTACGGGATCGCGCGAAGATGAATAAAAATTTAACTTCGATGATCGGATTAGGTTATTACAACACCATAACTCCAGCAGTAATCAAACGCGGTGTTTTAGAAAATCCGGCTTGGTACACCGCTTACACCCCATATCAACCTGAGATTAGTCAAGGAAGATTAGAAACTTTATTTTTATTCCAAACAGTAATTACAGATTTAACTGGACTTTCAATTTCAAATGCTTCAATGCTGGATGAGCCAACTGCAGCAGCTGAAGCCATGGGAATAGCTAGAAGAAGTTGGTCTGGCGAAGATGAAGCGCCATTCTTGATCGATCGGGATACTCATCCACAAACTATTGCCGTAATCGAGACTCGAGCGTTGCCGCTGGGAATTAAAATTGAATTGATTGATATTGCGCAACCAATTCCACGTGGTTTTGGTCTACTCATTAGTTATCCCGGTAGTACCGGCGCTCTACGCAATCCGGCTCGTGCTATTGCGGAAATAAAAGAACATGGTGGATTAGCGATTGCGGCAACAGATTTATTGGCTTTAACACTGCTCAAAGCACCGGGGGAGTGGGGTTTTGATGCCGCGGTTGGATCTGCGCAAAGATTTGGCGTTCCAATGGGATTTGGCGGTCCTCATGCCGGATTCCTTGCAGTGCGAAGTGGATTAGAACGGACAATGCCGGGCAGATTAGTTGGTGAGAGCGTTGATGCAAATGGTGGTCGTGCTTATCGCTTAGCTTTGCAAACAAGAGAGCAACACATCAGGCGCGAGAAAGCTACTAGCAATATTTGTACAGCACAGGTTTTGTTAGCAAACATCTCAGCCTTGTATGCGATGTGGCACGGCCCGCGGGGTTTAGAAGCGATTGCCGAGCGAGTGCATTTTTATGCAGCTCTGTTGATTGCTAATTTTAAAGCTAGCGGCTATGCCGTAGTGACTCAATCTTATTTCGACACATTTACTGTGCAGACTGAGACAGGTGCGCAGGCACAGGCATTAGTTAGCAAGGCACTTGATGGTGGAGTAAATATTTTTCTCCGGAGTTCTGAATCAATTTCAATTTCGCTCGATGAAAGTACAACGATTGAAGATTTGATAAAAGTTTCAGTAGCTCTGGAGTTAAAGGCACAGAGCCATGAATCTCTAGAAGAGTTGCAAATTGTCGTTGATGAAACCTTTGCCGAGGATTTTTTACGAACGACTCCATATCTCACAAATAAGATTTTCACTAGCAAGCGTTCTGAAACTTCAATGATGAGGTATTTGCGATCTCTGGCTGATAAAGATCTCGCATTGGATCGAACTATGATTCCTTTAGGTTCTTGCACTATGAAATTAAATGCGGCAACTGAGATGGAATCAATAACTTGGCCAGAATTTGCAAACTTGCATCCTTTTGCTCCGGCTGACCAAAGTGAAGGCACGCGTTCAATAATCTCTGATTTACAAAAATGGTTATGTGAGATCACTGGATACGATGCGATTTCATTGCAACCAAATGCAGGAAGCCAAGGGGAGTTTGCCGGTTTACTTGCAATTCGAAAATATCATTTAATGGAGGGAGACTCCGCCAGAGATATTTGCTTGATTCCATCTAGTGCGCACGGAACAAATGCAGCGAGTGCTGTGATGGCAGGAATGAAAGTAGTAGTTATCGCCTGTGATGAATTAGGTAACGTGGACCTTGCTGACTTAAAAACAAAAATTTCGACGTACAAAGATTCATTGGCAGCTCTCATGGTTACTTATCCATCAACTCATGGAGTCTTCGAAGAGGCGATTGGAGAGATTTGCGAAGCAGTCCACGATGCAGGTGGTCAGGTTTATGTTGACGGAGCAAATCTAAATGCGTTAGTTGGTTTAGCTAAACCTGGAAAATTTGGCGCCGATGTCTCACATTTAAATCTCCACAAAACTTTTTGCATTCCTCATGGCGGAGGAGGACCAGGTGTAGGTCCGGTCGGAGTTCGGGCACATTTGGCTCCCTACTTGCCGTCACATCCATTGGATTCGACTGCGGGTCCGGAGACTGGAGTTGGACCAATTAGTGGCGCACCATTTGGTTCTGCCGGAATCTTGAACATCCCTTGGGCTTACATCCGGTTAATGAGTGCTGAAGGTTTGAAGAACGCCACAAGCATTGCAATTGTCTCTGCAAATTATTTAGCGAAATCATTGAACCATGCTTACCCAGTTCTCTATCGGGGTAAATCAGATTTGATCGCACACGAGTGCATTATTGATTTGCGTCCATTAACAAAAATTAGTGGCGTCACAGTAGATGACGTTGCAAAACGATTAATGGATCATGGTTTCCATGCTCCGACCGTTTCCTTCCCGGTCGCTGGAACTTTAATGATTGAACCAACTGAATCCGAAGATCTCGCGGAGTTAAATAGATTCATCAATGCGATGCTTTCAATCAGAGCAGAGATCCAACAAGTCATAGACGGAAAGATGACAATTGAACAATCTCCATTGCGGTCAGCTCCGCATACTGCGCAATCTCTTCTGGGGGAGTGGAATCACGCTTACTCTCGTGAGATTGGCGGATTCCCAAATGGCCTCCCAGACAAAGAATCCGAGCCAATTGAACCAATTGATTTGCCAAATAAGTACTGGCCTCCAGTGGGTCGAATAGATGGCGTGCATGGTGATCGTAATTTGATTTGCTCGTGTCCTAGACCGGAAGAGTTGGCTATTCAAAGTTAAGTAAATTCAATTAGCTTTTATGATGGGAGAATGAGTATGTCGCAGGGAGCGAATACAACTCAGATTTCCTTTGATTGGGTCGAAATTCCAGCTGGAGATTTTCCGATGGGAAGTAACCCGATTGAACAGGTTGTTGCTTATCGTGACGAATCACCGCAACACCAAATCGTTTTACCAGAGTTCTTTATGAGTGCTAAACCTATTACTAATTCGCAGTATGAAAAATTTGTAAAAAGCACAGGTCATAAAAAACCTGGGCATTGGATCGGGGGAGAAGTACCGCAAAACCGGAAAGAACATCCGGTGACTTACATTGATTGGGATGATGCAAAACAATTTGCAAAATGGTGCGGGGCGCGCTTACCAACTGAGGCTGAATGGGAAAAAAGTGCCAGAGGTATTGATGGTAGAAAATTTCCTTGGGGTGAGGATGACCCAACAGAGGAAAATGCAAATTTTGGGAATCTAATCGGAGATACAACTAAAGTTGGAATTTACAAAGAGGGCGCATCCATATTTGGCGTATTAGATTTAGCTGGAAATGTTTGGGAATGGACATCCTCATTACATTTTGATTATCCATACAAGTTTGATGATGGGCGAGAGAATGTAGATACCTGGGGTGCAAGAGTAGTTCGTGGTGGGAATTACTTGCATTCTGGGAAAAACATTCGCTGCGCAGATCGGCATTCAATATATCCAACAGCACGAGATATTTATATTGGCTTTAGAGTTGTAACAGATGATCTTTCAAAGATAAACCAAAAATCTGAAATTGATTTTGAGTGGAAAAAAATTCCGGCTGGAGAATTTTTAATGGGGAGTGAGTTCACACCGATAGTAGGGGAAGCACCAGATCCAGAGTATTTCGGTGTATCAAAACACGGCGCTAATCGTCCTGCTGATTTTGATAATGAAATTCCGCAACACAAAATACTTCTCGACAAATATCGAATCTCTAAAACGCCAGTAACAAATGCGCAGTATGAAATCTTCACCAAAGCCACCGGATATCGCGTTCCAGGACATTGGCCTGAGGGAGTGGTTACTCCAGAATTGGCGAACCATCCAGTGGTTTATGTTGATTGGGCAGATGTGCAAGCTTTCTGTACTTGGTCTGGGGTGCGCTTACCTACTGAGCCACAATGGGAGCGAGCCGCCAGGGGGATTGATGGCCGGATTTGGCCTTGGGGGAATTTCCCACCAAATAAAGAGCTAGCAAATTACGGGCAAACGGATAAAACTGGCCGCACCAATCCAGTGGGTGCTTATCCGGATGGAGCCTCGCCAGAGGGTTTATTAGATGTGGCTGGCAACGTCTGGGAGATGGTTGGAAGTGCCTATCGGCCGTATCCATATAACGGCTCTGATGGCCGTGAAAATCTAGATCTTCCAGAGGAGTATGTACTTAGAGGCGGATCCTTCTATAGCCCGCATGGCCGTTATTTGCGGACCACTGCAAGGAGCATGAACTATCAATTCCGACGCAGGGACCATATTGGTTTCCGAGTAGTCCAGAACGGTTAATCTGATCTTTATTACTTGACATAATGTTGCTTATCGGCGAAAAACTACGCTGATCTTCAATTTAAGGGCAAATAAATAACGCCCAAACCTATTGGCTTGGGCGTTATTTTTGCATTGCTTATTGACTAGTTAGTTCCGGTGACTTCTCGTAGTTCGGTCCAGATAGCGCGTGCTGCTTGCTCCGGAGTTTGTTTTCCACCAGCTGCTTTTTGGAATTCTGGTAAGCAAGTGTTGGTCATCCAGTTGTCATAGCCTGGGAATGTGTAGTCATTCCAGTTCTCTTGAAGTCCTTGTAGGGCTGGAGCGTATGCAGGTTGTCCGGTTACCGCCGCATCCTTGAATACTGGTTTGGCAGCCCCGAAATAACCTGTAGCTTTCAGGAATGCTAGTTGAGCCTTAGTGTCGCCCCAGTATGTTATGAAGTCCCATGCACCATCAGGGTTAGAACTTCCTTTGAAAATACCATTACCTAGAGGCGATGTCAGTCCGGCGGTCAATTTGGGACCTTTTGGTTGAATGGCCGTAGCAACTTCTACACCGTATTTAAGAGCATCTCCAATTTCGACAAATGAGCCAGTGTGATGCCACAACATTGCTGTTTCACCTGTTTTAAAGCTTGTCATGATTTGACCATAACCATTACTAAGCACGGAAGGTGGGACAACTTTATCCTTTGTCACCAAGCCGACCCAGAATCTTAAAGCGTCAATTGCATTATCAAGCTCCAGGGTGCATTTTCCGTTGGTGACGATTGGGCCGTTGTAAGCAGTCATCAATTTTGGCATAAATCCCCACCCACCAGAACCTCCACGGAGAGCAAAGCCGTATCGACCTTTAGACGGATCTGTCAACTCAATGGCAGCTAGCCGAAACTCTTCCAATGTTTTTGGGGCTTCTTTAATTCCCTTGGCTGCAAAAAAATCTTTTCGATAGTACATCCAGTCGATAAAAATGAAACAAGGTAAGGCATATTGCTGTCCCAAATATTGCATGCCTTTTACTGCACCTTCAGCATTATTACTTTTAAGGGTAGGCCAAGCGTCAGATCGAACTTGTAGTGATGCAAGCCCACCGATGCGCACCATATCGGCTATTCTTGATGCTGTAACCATGATCGCATCAGGACCGCTTTTGGCCTGTACGGCTGTAATATATTTGGTCATCCAGTCTTGGTTTTGAATAGCTTCAACTTTTAAGTCAATCGCTGGGAAGTCTTTCTTGAATCCATCCGTGACTTGCTCAAATCCGGAACGTTCTACTGGCGATGTAAAGTGGTTCCAGTAATTCACAACTCCGCTGCCTGGTTTGTTTACTGCAGCTGGCTTTGCAGCTGGCTTCTTTGCAGCTGGCTTCTTTGCAGCTGGCTTCTTTGTTGCGGCAGATGCCGGTCCAGCGATAGCAGCTCCGGCAGCAACTCCACCGGCTACGCCGATGAACTTTCTACGTGATACTGAATTCGAATCCATTCGTAAACTCCCTTAATTAGGTGACCCCTTACCCACCAGCGACCCGTCTCGTGGCTACGCATACCTTCACATTGGATTGAATCAAAGTCAACCATCTAGGAGATAAAAATCACGAAAAATCAGGAAATTCAGGAAAACAGGGCAATTGATACCTTCGTGTTACCGAAGGGGTTTTCGGTCTTTTCTATGCGGCTTTACTCCTTCACTCCCCCAGCGGTAAGACCAGCCACCATGCGTCGACCTGCGAATGAAAAACCGATGACGACTGGAATCAAGCTGAGTACTGCCGTTGCAGTTAATTGACCCCATGGAAGTTGAAATTCACCGATTAGTAATTTCATTCCAACTGGCCAAGTGCGGGCATCGGTACTGGAAGTTATCATCAGAGCGAAAAGGACATCATTCCAAGCCTCTATCGCTACCAAGGTTGCAGTAGCAGCGATACCAGGAAGTACAAGAGGTAGTACTACTCTCCATAACGCTCCCATTCGACTGCAACCATCAACCCGAGCAGCATTTTCTAGATCTATTGGAAGGCCGTCGAAAAACCCCTTCATCAACCACACTGCGGCTGGCAATGTAAAAGTCGTGTAGGCAAGAGCCAGTCCTATATGCGTGTCTAACAAATTGAATTTTTGCATTAGCAAAAAAATAGGGATCAGTAATAGAACTCCTGGAATCACTCGAACTAAAAGATAAACCAGCAGGACAGTTTCTTTTGCCCGAAAATCTGATCTTGATAGCGAATAACCAGCCAAAGTTCCGAGAGTCAAACTCATCACCATCGTTAGGAAACTTGTGATGAGAGAGTTTTTAATTAGTACGGGGAAATCCGTTCCAGTCCAAACCTCACGATAAGCATTAAAATTTAATTCAGAAAAGTTGAGTCCTGTTGGGTTTTTTATAATATCCATTTCGACTCTAAATGAAGTGTATATCGTCCACACTATTGGGAAAAGAGCAAAAACCAAAAGAAAGATCAGACCGAAATTAATGAAACAAGAGGATAGAGAAAACTTTTTTATAGTTTTTTTCATAATCATTTTTCTCTTCCGAATCCGACTGCTCTTATGTAGACGATTGCAAAACCAGATATAGCTACTAAGACCGCTACAGAAATCGTTGAAGAGTATCCAAAATCAAACGCTTGATATGCCTTTTTAAAGGCAAGTAAAGGTAAAACCATTGTCGAATCTGCAGGACCACCCTCAGTCATGAGTAAAACCAATGTGGGCGAATTAATTAATTTTATGGCCTCTAGAACAGTAGAAACAAACAATACTGGTTTCAAAAGAGGTAAAGTAATATAACGAAAATGTTGAAAAGCATTTGCACCGTCTAAAGCAGTTGACTCCCGCAGTTCCACTGGAATTGCTTGGATGCCTGCAAGAATAAATAGAGTAAAAAACGGATACGACCTCCAAAGCTCAACAAATAAAACGCCGTATAAAGCCCTATCCGGATCTCCCCAGATACCAATTCCACCTATGTCAATGCCAATATGACTAAGCAATAAAGTGTAAATTCCTACTTTTGCATCTAGCATAAAGCGCCACATGTAAGCAGTCACTACGGGTGGCATAAACCATGGAAGCATAATTGCTATTCGAGCAATCCATATGTACTTTGATTTTTTGGTCAAAAGTAATGCCGCTGCCATGCCTAACAAAACTTGCGAAATTAGTCCTATTACGGTGTAAGTAAATGTAATACGAGTGGCATTTAACACATCTGGATCTCTAAATAAAATGAAATAATTGTCCAATGAATTAAATTCTGGATTTTTGCCGTCAAGCAACTTATATTCTGAAAAACTCAATCGAATCCCCCTGTAAAGGGGGTAAACAATAAAAAATGACACCAACGTCAAACTCGGAATCAGTAAAATCCAAGCAAAAGCTTTACCTTCTAGAATTGAAAAATACTTTGCTAGAGGATTTACTCTTCTATCTGCGAATGTGGAACGCAACGTAAAATCCTCTCCGTGTGACGAGAAACCGTTTGAATTAAGGCTACACAACTAAAGAATTCCGGTCAACCTTTTGCAAACACAAGGTTTAAATGACCAAACAATTGATTTGTGGTGCTTAAAATCAAAATCTTTATTCATTACGTCCGAACCTTATAATCTTCACGAACTAGGAAAACGCACATCCAAAGTCTTAAAGCCAATAACCTTTGCCATTCGCTTACTTCCATTCTTTCATTCTTCGAATTGAATTAGTAGTTGAGGGAGCTAACTTAGCCTTTTAAGAACTTTGCCAACTCTTTAGGAGCACCCTTTTCAGCCCACAAAGTTTCATATCCAATGCCAGGTCCCTTTGGAGCATGAATCATGCCGTTGTTATCTACCGGCAAATCTTGGCTCATCTCAGTAAATGGATTGTCTTTGATTAAGGACTCGTAATAAGAGTTGTTTTTAATCGCCATACAAAGATGTGCTTGTTCCAATCCAAATCCATGAACTTCGGCACGAAGGTGGAAAGTGTCAGCTAAGTGGGCGATACGCATCGCGCCGGTAAAGCCACCACGTAAAAATGTTGAGACACGAAGTGCACTTGCAACACCTGTTGCCACAAAATCTCCAGCGCTCATATGCGCACCTTCGGTTACTTCACCAAGTAGTAATGGAATCCGTACCCGCTCACCTAGCCACTTGTATGCAGTAACTGAAAACTCGCGCATTGGCTCTTCATACCAAAGGAAGTCAGCCTCATCTAATGCATGTCCTAGATAAACCGCATCCATCAAATCAAAGCCGGCTGAACCGTCATACATAAGTGCGATATCAGGACCAACATGTGCGCGAAGTTTTAATGACAACTCTGCATCTTTTTTGGCATCACCGAAAGCGTGCAACTTGATTGCTTTGTAACCGCGGTCGATACATTGTGATGCGATATCAAGGAACTCTGGAATCGATGAATAAGTAGCAGTTGATGCGTAAGCCGGAATTGATTCACGGTATCCACCGAGTAATTTATAAACTGGAAGATTGGCAGCTTTCGCAGCGATATCCCAAAGAGCGACATCAATTACGTGTGCCATGTTTGGTGCAAATCTTTCAATGCGATCTAATTCCCAAACCCGCTCCCAAAGATGTTCGCGCATAAGTGGGTCTTGGCCAATCATTTCCGCGCGGAAACGGCGGTCAACATAATCTTTCAAAATCACACCACGTGCTGCTGTGGCAAAGCCAGTGATGCCAGCGTCCGTTTCAATTACTAACCAACCTATTGTGTTTTTACCTTCAGAAAATACTCCACCTCTCCAGGTAAATCGTGGTTCCACTTTTTCAATCAAAACCACATCAATGGCTGTAATTTTCACATTCCCCCTAAATAAAAAACTTCTTGTTTTTGGTTGATCCAGAACGAACTCGATCAAATGGATTTATCTGATGCGGTTACGTCCGATCATCCCAGGAGGCCCGCATCTTCCGCGCGTCCGTACACATTTGCCAGCATTTTCATGGGTTTATTAGATGGCGCATGACTCGCGAGATACTTTTCATCAAATTCGATTCCGGCACCGGGAGTTTGGTTAAGCACAATGCAACCATCTTCAATTTGCATCGGATTGATTAATGGAGCCTCACGTCCCATTTCGAAAACCTCCATCATTACATGGTGTTTCCACGTGGAAGAAAGGTGCGCGATGCTGTTTCCGACATCGGGACCGGTTACGACTGGACGTTGGAAAGCAGCAGCCATATCCGCCACGATTCCACCGCCTGTAAAACCCGAGACGTGCGAACCGATTTGAATCACATCCCCTGCTCCATGTTGAAATAGCGGTACAAACTGCGCAGGGTCTGTGAAATTTTCACCAGTCGCGATTGGAGCGCGGACGCCCTCAGAAACGCGCCGAAGTCCTTCGAAATCGCCCCGAGCAACTGGTTCTTCAACCCAGAGAAAGTCAAAGTATTTTTCTAACAGAGAAACTCTTTGGATCGCCTGCTTCGGTGACCACCATTCGTTTGCGTCAATGATCAACTGCGGACGACCACCTTTGGAACTTAGCGCATCAATCATGATGCGAAGGCGCCGCTCATCATCTTCGGCGTTACGCCCAACTTTTAGCTTTCCGGCAGTAACGCCTTTTGCTGCAAGTCCCGCGTAAAACTTATACAGATCTTCATCGCTAAGTGGAAAGTCCAATCCACTTGCGTAAGCGCGTACTGGTTTTCCGTTTCCGCCAAGTTCTTTCCAAAGCGGAACTCCGTGGAGTTTTGCACGCAAGTCCCACAGTGCACGGTCGATCGCAGAAATGCCTGCTGCCATAGGGCCATGAAGTCCGGCTTTGAATGCCCGCGCAGTCATTCGATTCCAACTGCTACGAACAGAGCGAGGATCCGTTCCGATCACAAGATCGGCAAGGCCAGGAATTGTGTCCGCCGCGCTACCTACTCCAACACAGCAGCCCGTTACTCCCTCATCTGTACGTATGAAGACAGCTAGCTCCATTCCTTCGCTGGCTCCATCAGGGAGATTGACGTCCCCGATCATTCGATTCAATTGATATGTATAAGGAGTGAACGAAATCTCTGTAACAATCACCTAAACCACCTCTACGCTAAAGTTTGCTTAACAAAAATATGAATACCACTCGCAATTGTGGTGCAGATGCGTGATTTGTCAAGAGAAGCGGAGATATCTACGCTTCAAAATAGATAACAAGAAAATAACAATGACGGCAAAACAGCCCTTCTCTAACCAAGCAGTAAACCAATGAGCATAAGTATTCGAACTAGATAAATTTACTTCTCCATAGAGGATTCCAGCACTGTACTTTGGCAAAATATTAATAATTTTCCCAGTTGGATCAATCAATGCGGTATTTCCGACGGTTGAAACCACAACAATGCTGCGACCGGATTCAACTGCCCGTGCCCGAGTGATTTGCAATTGTTGATCACTTTCCGCAGATTCTCCAAATGTTGCATTATTGGTTTGCGCAACTATCAAATTTGAGTTCTCAATACTGCTTCTAAGTAATCGATCGTCAAGAATCTCAAAACAGATTACTGGCGAAATCTTTCCTACTCCTACTTGGAAAATCTTTGACTTATCTCCGGCTTGAAAATCGTTTACATTTTTTGCTAAAGGTGAAACAAATTCAGCGATAGAGCGCAATGGCATGACTTCACCAAATGGAGCCAAGTGACGCTTTAGGTAAATATTAGTTGGACCAGATTTTGGTTCCCAAAGGATGGATAGATTTGTTGGCCGCGAGGCACTATTACCAACACCACCAACAATTAAAGGCTTATCGAGAAAACTTACTAAATTACTGATTTGAGTTTTTGCTGTGGTTAAAGGATCAACATCTGAAGCATTCTCTGGCCAGATGAAAAGATCTGGTTCAAAACTAGCAGGTAGGTTAAGTTGAGTTTTCCAATTTCTGGTTAATTCAAGATGGTTCTTCAACACTGCGGTTTTCTGGGAATTAAAATCTAAACCTAGATCGGGAACCGAGCCTTGAACAGCAGCAACTTTTAATACATTATTATCGTCAATCGAATGGTTAGGAATCAAAATATTTGCAAAGACAATTAGCAACAATGGTGCAAACTGCAGTTTCATTTTAAGAAAAGTTAAATGAATCAATACCCCTAGGCATACCACTGTGAATGAAGCCAGTGGAACTCCGCCAATCGAAAGCAGTTGAGAGAAGGGAGTATCTACCGCAATAAATCCCGCTCTCCCCCATCCAAAACCGCCAAATGGGTAATTAACTCGAATCCATTCCAAAACTACCCAAAAGGATGGGAGTGTTAAAAGCAGAACCCAATTTCGCTGATTGGCAAACCAAGTAAAAGGCGAAATTAATAGAGCTTGCCCGATTCCTAAAATCAGCCAAGGCCAGATTCCTACGTAAGTGCTTGACCAATGCAATAAAGGTAATGTGAAACCCAATGAAAAAATAAAGCCATCAACTGTTCTACCCTTAAAAGATTTCTTATGTGTTCGCTTGATTATGAGTGCTAAAGCGATTGGGAAGAAAATCCAAATATCAACGGGTGCAAATGCTAATTGGGCAATAACTCCATAGATAAATGCAAACATGATTAAAGTTCTAGAGCGCTTAGCAAACGTTTAACCGAAGATTCAATTCCGTGATTCTTAGCAAGTATTTCCAATGCTTTTTTATTAGGTACCTTTTTTGGCAAATCAAAAGGTCCTTTAGGTAATCGAAGATTGACTACGCAATTTACTACCACCTCTGCTTTTAACAGGTAATCTGCGCTTTCGATAATCTTCTTTTGCAAAGATCCACTTAAATTTGGATCTGATTTTTTCGCCGCAGATATTACCTCTTTAATACTTCCAAATTGGTTTGCAATTGTCGCTGCGCCTTTTGGACCAATTCCGCGCGCACCTGGCAAACCATCGGAAGGGTCACCGCGGAAAGTTGCAAATAAGGCGTAACGATCCCCCGGAATTTCATATTTGCTTTTAATCCATTTTAAATCGACCAACTCATGCTGAGAGATACCCTTAGCGATATAAGCCACTTTTACTTTTCGCTTATCGTCAACGAGCTGGAAAAGGTCACGATCACCTGTGACAATAAATGTTGGTCCAGGTTCGCGCACAGATAAAGTTGCGATTACATCATCTGCCTCGTAATCGTCAATCCCAATTAATGGGATACCGATCAAATCTAAAACTTCCATAATCACCGGCACTTGCGCTTCAAGAATTTCTAACTCTTCTGCCGCTTCACTCAAAGATCCATCTTCAGACTCTTCTTCGACTCGATTAGCCTTATATTCTGGAATTAACTCCGTTCTCCAAGATGGTCGCCAATCACCATCTAGGCAGGCAACAATTCGATCAGGTTGATAAGTAACAGCCATCCTTGCAACCGAATCTAAATAACCTCTAATTGCGTTGACTGGTTGACCTGATGGGGAAACCATAGATTGCGGCAACCCATAAAAAGCCCGATACCAGAGCGATGCACTGTCTAAAAGTAAAAGTGTCATGCGACTTGATTGGAGTATGCGATAACTCCGCGTTTTAGTAACTTTGTTGCTTCGCTAGCAGCAAAAGATAATGGGTTTGATAACGCTGAGATTTGAGTCAATAAATCAAGAAGTTGTTTCATCTGTCTCACAAAATCACCGGCGGTTAAATCAGTATTTTCTAATACTTCACTCAAGGTTGCACCGCTCGCCCAGCGATAAGTCGCCCAAGTTAATCCAGTGTCAAGTTGACGCATGGTGTCTAATCTATTTTTTGTTTCCAAAGTGTGTATCGCAAACCAGATCCGCTCCATCGCCTTAGTAGCTTCTAGAATTACTCCTTTCGGGGTCTTCATTTTTGCTTCGTCATCATTACGGGCTTGAAAAATAATCGCCGAAAGCACTGAAGCCAATTCTGCAGGGGTTAATTCATTCCAAATTTTTTGACGAAGTGATTCAGAGACTAATAGATCAAACTCCGAGTAAATACTAGAAAGGATTTTCCCTTCCGGCGCAATCTCTTCGCCGTTGATGTAATTCAATTCAGACAATACTGAGCAAATTTGATCAAAAGTTCTAGGAATAACATGTGTTCGATTTTCTACTCTTTTTTGTAAATCGATAATCTCACGTTCTAATCGATCTGATCGTTCGGATATTCTCGCGTGCTCTTCGCGATCATTGCATGCATGACATGGATGAGATCTCATCGATGTTCTCAATTCAATTAGAACCGAATCCTCTTCCTCAACAGCTGCATTACGTTTGACGCCACTTTGCCGAAAAAGATCCAACCATTGGGATTTATCTTTAGAATTTTTGTGACTCAATCCTCCAGGAATCTTTAATTGACCTACAACGTTGACGCCATATTGACAATCATTCGGACTTAGCCGATGCACTCGCTTATCGAGTGTAATAACTAGCGGTCTGGCGTATTCATGACCACGTTCTATAACTAATGCAATGCCATTTCGGCGCCCACCTCCAATTGCCAAAATTGCACCTCTATTAACTCCACCTAATGTTTCGATAACTTCAGGTAGCGAAGCCTTGGTGTTCCGATCCTTTTTTTCGTACTCTTTTATCTGTCGTCTGATCGCCGCATAAGAAGTGAAATCGCCTAAGTGGCAATCAATCTCCTTATTTATTTCACGAATAGCATTCTCATTTTTAGCGATCTGTCTTGCAATACCAACAACTGATCTATCTGCTTGGAATTGCGCAAAGGAGGAAGCCAATAGTTCTCGGGCAGTGTTCTTGCCAGAGGTAGACAAGAGATTTACGGCCATGTTGTAGGTTGGATAAAAAGAAGATCGCAATGGGTAAGTTCTCGTAGTTGCTAATCCAGCCAAACTTGGGATGTCAACCTCCGGGCTCCAAACGATTACCGCATTACCTTCGATATCGATGCCACGTCTTCCGGCTCGACCAGTTAACTGGGTGAACTCCCCAGGAGAAATTTCAACATGAGCTTCACCATTCCATTTAGTCAATTTCTCAAGTACTACGGTTTTAGCGGGCATATTTATACCCAAAGCCAAAGTTTCGGTAGCGAAAACAACGCGGATATAGCCGGCTTGAAAGAGTTCTTCAGTCAACTCCTTAAATGGTGGAATTAATCCGGCATGGTGTGAAGCAATCCCTCGTTCGAGTGCTTTCGACCACTCGCCAAAATTTAACGCACTTAAATCTTCCGGAGCGATCACATTTGCCAACGCTTCTATTCTTGAACGGATGATTGACTTTTCCTCGTTAGAAGTTAAATCTAGTTTTGAACATGATTTCACCGCTGCATCACAAGCAGCACGACTAAAAATAAAAAAAATAGCTGGTAGCATATTTCGTTCTGCTAATTTGTTTACTACCTCACTTCTCGGAAGTTGCCGATACTCATTTCGCATATCTCTATTGCGATAAACTTTCTGGTAATTTTGTGAAATTCGTACGAGATCTTTATTTGGCGAAGTACCCTCAGCTAAAAGTGGGAAAAAATCATGTCCTTGTAAAACGTATTGATGTAATGGAACTGGCCGGGTCTCGCTCAGAATGATTCTAATTTCCCCCCTAACCGTGGCTAGCCATTCACCAAACTCTTCGACGTTGGATACCGTTGCTGATAGTGAGATGACCGGAATTTCTTGCGGTAGATGAATCAGAATTTCTTCCCAAACCGCTCCCCTAAATTTATCTCCCAAAAAGTGGACCTCATCAAGAACGACAAAGCCTAAATTATCTAAAGTATTTGATCCCGCATAGATCATATTTCTGAGTACTTCAGTTGTCATGACCACGATTGGAGCTTCTCCATTGACAGAGATATCTCCCGTTAAGAGCCCAACATGATCTGATCCATAGCGTTCAACAAACTCTGAATATTTTTGATTAGATAAAGCCTTAATTGGAGTAGTGTAAAAAACTTTCTTACCTCGCTCATAAGCTAAAAATGTGGCAAATTCGCCGACTACCGTTTTTCCAGCACCTGTAGGTGCGGCAACTAAAACCCCGAATCCATCTTCAAGTGCGTGGCAAGCCTCGACCTGAAAATCATCAGGGGTGAATGAAAGATTGGAAATAAATCTTTGAAACTCTGGGTGAGAAACCCGATTTTTACTTGCCGCAAAACGAGCTGAAGGTGAACTCTCCATTAGCGTAAAACCTTCAATCGGTTGTGAGAAATAGATACATCTAGCGGTAACTCACCAATCCGTTCTCCATCTGCATAAGCGACAGCGTTTGCATTGATCTGAATCGAACGACCTTGCAAAATAGAAACTGCAGGATGGGTGATATGTAAACCTTTAAAGACTGATGGAAATATTCGAATAAATTCCAATTTGGGTACTGGAGCTAAAATCATGACATCAAGTAATCCGTCTTGAAGATCTGCTGCCGGACAAACTTTCATTCCCCCACCATATGACAGACCGTTAGCAATGGCGATTAACATCGCCTGAGTTTGCAAGCGTTTCCCATCGATAACTATTTCGTAACTTCTTGGCTTGAATCTCGGCAATTCTAGGAGCATCGCAATGTTGTATTTCATCTTGCCACGTGGCCATTTTAATTTATTCGCACGTTCGTTTACGATGGAATCAAATCCGGTCGAGCAGATCGCTGCAAAATACTCTTGGCCGACTTTTCCTAGATCTATATATTCTGCACTAGCAGCATTAATGTTTTTAATATTTCTAATGGGATCATCGAGCGGTAAGCCAAGAGCGCGAGCAAAATCATTTCCGGTGCCAGCTGGGATTAATCCGATGGCATTATCTTTAATATTGTTTATTGCGGCATGGACCATGCCATCGCCACCAATTATTATTATCTTTGCTTCAGGATTTTCAATTAAGGTTTGAGTTAGCGATATTAGAGATTGCTTGAGAGTGTTAGTAGAGATCGAGAGATACTCAACATGGTTTCTATTCAAGTAAGTTTCGATAATGGAAAGTACTTTCGCGCCTTTCCCACGACCTGAACTGGGATTGGCAAAAAGAATCAACACTTACTCTTCCTCAGATTGACTTTTTTTACGATTACGTCGGCGATCATTTAATATGGAAATTCCACCAGCCATAAAATATAAGCCACACAAAGGCATTGCTAAAGCAAGCATCGTGATTGGATCTCCCGTTGGAGTGAATGCAGCAGTAAAAAGAAAAATTCCAAAAACACTTGCTCTCCATGGCTTAAGAATTGCTTTTCCAGTTAGTGCACCAGCTATATTTAAAGCAACTAAAAAAACCGGTAATTCAAATGCTAAACCGAAAATCAACATAATTCGTACGACGAAATCAAGGTAATCGTCGAATTTGATTAAGTTGTCTAAAGAGGCGGGAGTGAACCCCAGTAATACCTTGATAGCAACCGGTAAAATGTAATAACCAAGAGTGACTCCTGTAGCAAAAAATGGTGTTGCAGCGATGATAAATAAAATAGACCATTTCTTTTCTTTTTTATGTAAACCTGGTGCCACGAAGGCCCATAGTTGGTACAACCAAAATGGTGCAGAAAGTATTACACCTACGAGTAGCGCAATCTTTATTTGCAGATTCAGGGGGCCTAAGACGCCGGAAATGTACAGCGTGTTGCAATCAGCAATTTTATTTTCTACGCCACACACGGGTTTTGATAAAGTCTTGATCAACGTTCCGTAGGAAAACCATCCACCGATTGAACCTAGAAATATTCCAGCCGCAGCCAAAACCACACGTTTGCGAAACTCCTGCAAATGAGAAATTATCGACATGCGATCGGTAGCCAAAACTATCTCGCTTTCAATTAGGTGCGAGTGGTATTTAGAAAGTACAGAGTTACTTAAGCCCCACTGTTTTTCTTGTCTCCATCGGTATCATCTTCTTTGGGCTTATCAGCATTTAATTCTTTAACTTCATTTTTAAAAATTTTCATCGATTTACCGAGTGCACGAGCGGAGTCTGGTAAGCGTTTTGCGCCAAATAGCAAAACAAGAACTATTACGAGGATTAATATGTGGCTAGGCTCTCTGAGAAACATAGATCCTCCTGGATCGATTAAAAGGCTATGGCGTCTATCCCAAAGTATAGGTTCAAGATGGGTAATTTGCGAGTGAAGCCGCTGCCCTATCAGAGACCTCTTGCCTCAAATCCGTGTCAGAAGGGATTTTCATCTCTCCTGATAAAGCCAAAACAGCCCTAATTGCCCACTCATGATTGTGCAACTTCACAGTACCAATAAATCCTTCATCAGATTGATTACGGATCAAATTTCGAATACCCCACTCTTCCGCGAACCACAATGCTTTTTCGTTTAATTCCAATTCAATGAAATTATCAAGATTCTTCGATAACTTTGAAAGTGAGTCAAATTTTGTAACCTTAGTATGGGTGGCCCTGATTCCGCGGATACGTTCAATCTTAAATTGACGAAAGTCATTAGCTGAGTAACACCATGCGTACAGGTACCGTCCACCTGAAGAATCCGCAAGATATTCAAGCGGGGCAACATCTCGTGTAGTCAATTTATCAGAAGTTGGAGAGTAGTAATCGATTGATATCTGAAGATTAGCTGCGATTGCATTATCAATTAAAAGTAAATCAGGTTGTGATGATAATTTTGAAATATCGATACTCACTTTAGGGTCAGCGCGCTCTGAAATCTTTACTAATTTATTAATGAGATTCAAAATGCTTTCCTTGGTTTGAGTATCAACACTTAGTAAAAGTGAATTTAATGCAACGATCAAGGCCGAACTTTCTTCGTAAGTTAATCTTCTAGGTTTTGCTATTGTGCCTGCATTTGCAATTGAGATATATCCCCCATCAAATTGAACATCAATAAGTTCTAGGTGACTGTAGCCTGGCAAACCACAAACCCAAAGCAGATTTAAGTCAGCGATTAACTCTCGTTCACTCACCCCGAAAATCTCACAGGCTTCTTTTATTTCAATTCCTTGATGAGATGATAGGAATGGGACCATTTTTAGAATGCGCGCAAATCGAGTTTCATTTTTTGGCGTCATGAACTGTGCTCGCTTAGAACCTTTGTGAGACCATTAACAACAGCTTCAACAAGAATCTCTGGATTGACGACTTTGACATCTGGTCCACACCACAAAATATTATAAACCAGCAAATCAAAATCTATATTATTCAACTGAATCAGATCCCAATTAATATCGCCAGAATCCAAATTTTTAACATCGCCTAACTTTCGGATCGCCGCGCCTGATCCTGGTTTAATTAAGATCTCTGCCTTCTCGATGAGATGTTCGGTTATATCTTTTATATAATCAGACACTTTATATTCGGATGAAATTACAAATGCCTTATCGGGCGAAGAGATCTTTGGCAAGGATTGAAATCTACTCAGTCTGAATATTTTGAAATCGCCTGAGGAATTTTCTTTTGCTACTAAGTACCAATGCCCTCTTCTAGAGACCAAAGAGTGAGGTGCAACGTTACGTTCAATCACCACCCCATCAGTGCCTTTGTATTGAAATGTGATCATCTCTTTATGATTAATAGAACTCCATAGCGAATAAAATATTGGCTCTGAGGTTTGAATAATTGGCATAGAAGCCAAAGGTTCTAGAGGCACATAATCAGCATTTGTGCTTTGAATCTTGAAAATTGCATCTTGGGCTAAGTTCTCTAAAGCCGCCCCTCTCCAAATATTCGCTGCCACCGACAGCCAATAGATTTCTGAAGAATCAAAATCTGTATCTGGCATTTCAAAAGACTTTTTTACTATTCGATAACCAACTTCATCATCAAAATACTTATCTTTAGCCTCTACCAAAATCTCAATATTTAATTCTCGCAAATCATCTTTATCTCGCTCAAACATCCGCTCCATGGCTTCTGGAGTTCCGGAGTATCCCGCTACATTTGTGAAAATTTCATCCTTACTTAAGGGGCGGCGGGTCTCAAGTAAAGCCATGGTCAAATTCACCAAACGTTCAGCTTTATCTTTTCTGACCAGGCTCATGTCAAGTATGTTAGCGAGTCACTAAAAATTATGTAGAATATGGATATGACTATGAGCATTTACGCTAAATCCCCATTGGCAATAGCAACATTTCTGATCAGTGGCATCCTTCTTGCTGGTTGCTCGACAACCGGAACAAGTGATGATCAAGCCGTACCTGCAGAATCTGCATCAGCCAGTACCCCTGCGCCGAGTGAATCAGCCACACCAGTTGCTGACGGTCCTTGCAAGCCAAGTACGGCAACAGGCTCAACACCTAAAGATGTAGGTGCTCCAAATGGTGTCCTGCCTGCAAAAACTTATACCTTTACATTGCAAACAAACTGCGGAGAAATTGTTATCGAAGCAGATGGAGTCAAAGCTCCGATCACTGTTTCCACTTTGGCATTTTTAGCCAAAGGCAAATATTACGATGGAACAATCTGTCACCGGTTAACAACTCAGGGTTTATTTGTGTTGCAATGCGGTGATCCAACTGGCACTGGCGGTGGAGGACCGAACTTCACTTTCAAGGATGAGAATTTGCCTGCCCAAGCAGATAACAATTACCCAGCCGGATCAGTTGCAATGGCCAACTCCGGTCCAAATACAAATGGAAGTCAATTCTTTTTGGTTTACGACAATACGACTTTGGGATCTAATTACACCCTCTGGGGAAAGATCACGCAAGGTTTAGATATTGTTAAATCAATTGCTGCGTACGGTACCGCTGATGGAAGTGGCGACGGAGCACCTAAATCAACTGTCGAAATTATCAACGCAACTGTTAAGTAATTAGTCAAGCCAAACTTTTACTAATTACTCTTGATCTAGTAAATCTTCCTCACCTGGTTTAGAAGGTCTCCTTCTCTTTCGCATTGCGGCTACTCCATCTGCAACTCTTCTGCTTCTTACTAAAAAGCCGGTATGACTAATCATGCGGTGTTCTGGACGAACCGATAAAGATTCAACATGCCATGGCCGATGCAAACTTTCCCAAGACTCAGGTTCCGTAAATAGCAGGTTAGCTCGCAGCGCCTCTACCAATCTCGACAATTGCGTTGTTGTAGTTACATATCCAATAAATACGCCACCTGGTCGTAAAATTTGGGAGGTAATCTCTACGCAATCCCATGGAGCCAACATATCTAGTACAACGCGATCAAACTTTTCTTCGATTATTGCATCCTGAAAAGAGTTGATCTGCAACTCCCAACCAGGATGTGCGGAGCCGAAAAATAGTGAGATATTTTTAGTGGCAATCTCTCCAAAGTCTGCACGTCGCTCAATACTTAAAACTCGACCGGTTGATCCAACCGCCCTTAATAATGAAATTGTTAAAGCTCCGCTACCTACTCCGGCTTCGAGTACCCGGTCGCCAGAATGGATGTCACCATAAGCAATTATCTCGGCGGCATCTTTAGGGTAAACAATCGTCGCGCCCCGTGGCATAGAGAGTACGAAATCTTCCAATAACGGCCTCTGATAAAAATATGGCGCTCCCAAAGTAGAGAGCAAAATCGAACCTTCGCTAGAACCAATAATTTGGTCATGTGAAATATGACCTTTGTGTCCTTGCCAGGTGGCTCCGGGAGTTAAAGTGATCGTATGCAATTTTCCTTTGGCATCGGTCAATTGAATCCGCTCGCCCGCTCGCAATGGGCCACTTCTGCTACTTTCAACAAATTCATTTTCACTCATTCGCCTATTCTAGACTTATCGGGGAGATAGCGATTAGTACACCTTCTAGACGCAATACGCTCTCGCCAAGTCGCGCAAATGACTACATGAACTGTCCATTACTGTATCGATTCAGGGTTATCGATAGATTACCTGAGCCTCCAAGTGCTGACGCCTTGAAAGGAACATTAGTACACGCAATTCTTGAGGATTTATTTGGATTAGATCGATTAGAGCGAACTCCTGATCGAGCACATGATTTGCTACAACCAACTTGGGATGAGTTGAAGGTTAAAACTTCTGGTGTTGAAGAGATGTTTCAAAATGTTGACTTAGATCAATGGCTGATCAGTGCCCACTCATTGTTAGATCGTTATTTTGAACTTGAAGATCCAAAATCCTTTGATCCAACAGATTTAGAAAAATTTGTTGAGTATCAAATGGAAGATGGTCCGATGATTCATGGCTATATAGATCGGCTGGATATTGCACCAACTGGAGAAATTAGAATCGTCGATTACAAGACCGGAAAATCACCCAAAGCTGCATATGAAGAGAAATCACTTTTTCAAATGCGTTTCTACGCTCTGATACTTTGGCGAACCCTTGGAAAGATTCCAAAGAGATTGCAACTTCTTTATTTGGGCGATAAAAATCGGTTGATCAGTGAGCCAACTGAAGCGGAGTTGGTGAAAACTGAAGGAAAGATATTATCTATCTGGTCAGATATTCAACTTTCATATGAAACTGGTCTCTGGAAACCTAAAAAAAGTAAATTATGCGATTGGTGTGCGCACCAATCAATTTGTCCAGAATTTGGTGGAACTCCCCCACCTCTGCCTGCAC